>JAGIAF010000047.1 GCA_017745015.1 Bdellovibrio sp.
GCAAACAACCTACGTGGTAAATGCTCGCGCTCCCCACCTTTACATGGTCAGTCGCGATCTTTACGGATCTGAGCGCCAATGGAAAGCCATCGCTAACTGGAACTCATTGAAAGCGCCTTATGACCTTCGTCCAGGCCAGGAATTGGTAATCAAAAAAGCACCTACACTCTCCACCGCTGAAGCCGATGCATTGTTGATCAGTACTTGGGAGAAAATGGATCGCAAAGATATCGCTCAAGGCATTGCCCAAATCCAGGAAGCCCCGGCGGAAGCGAAGGTTGAAGCTCCACTACCAGAACCTGAGCCAGCTGTAGCTGCACCTGCCGCCGTTGCTGTCCTAGCAACTCCTCCGCCAGAGCCAGTTGAGGAAGCTGCTGCGGAACCGACTCCAGCTCCAGAGGAAAAACCAAAAGCAGAAGTAAAAGCGATTGAAGCAAAACCCGTTGAAGAAAAGGCCACTCATCATAGACATTGGAGCTTTAAAACTTCCTTGGTTCTTTCTTACTTCAATCTTAAAGGCGATAACTCCGAGTTGAACGTTAACAACTCGTTGGTGTCAGATCTTGATTACGGAATTGAATTAGAAGCTGCTTATCACCTTTCAGAGCGCTCTGAACTTCTTTTGGGTGCTTCGCTAGAAAAAATGGATATTCATCCACCATCAAATGGTGACGAAGTTGAAGGTGAATCTCAATACCTTGGAAGATTCATGGTGGGTATTGAAGATCAGGTTTCTCCACGTGTCACTTTGGCTGCTTATGGAATCTACGAGCAAACTCCATTTGTTGAACCAACCACCGATGGCGTAAATGTCGAGGCCATCTATGTGCCACAACTTGAAGTCGGCGCAAGATGGAAGTTTGTAGAAAAAGGAAACTTCAAAGCTTGGTTCATCACTGACGGTATTTTGCTTTTGCCAACATCATCTCATGGCTTTGATTTGAAAACCGGCGGCGGCTGGCTTGCAGGATTTAAATTTGCAAACCAATTCTCGAAGCAGACGCTCACTTACGGAGTGTCTTACCGCGATTTGCGCCAAGACACCGATGAGTCTAAGAATAGCTTGAATACAGTTTACGGCAATATCGGTTTGATCTGGTAATTGCTAGGTCGTAGCAATCAGGATCTCTTCACCAGTGGACGGTCTTAGGCCGTCCGCTCTGCCCGCAAAGTACTTCATCATACTCGCTGTCGACTGGTGTTCGACTTTCTTAAAGCCCATATCTTTTGCAAGTTTGAGCATCTCCTCTGGAGAAAAGAAACTCAAGAATGGCGTTCCCGATCTCTGCGCTCCCTTAATCGAAAATTCATAGCCCATTTTGTCTTGAGGATCGACAAGATCAATCGGCAACATAAATGTCATGAGGAACTTAGAACCCGGTGCAAGCTTTGACATCTGACGAAGGGTCTCTTTAACAGCATCCAAAGTCAGATACATACTCACACCGATCGAAGTGATAATCGCAGGTCTCTTGGGATCAAATCCTGAAGCCAACAATTGATCCCACCAACCGTTTTCAAAGTCTACGGGCACAGAGCGCAACCACTCAGGTAATGAATAGCCAATCTCTTGAAGACGTTCACGCTTCCAAGCTTGTGTATCTGGTTTATCCACTTCAAAAACTGTCAACTTCGATGCCACGTCTGGCATTCGTTGCGCAAAGGTATCAAGTCCCGCACCAAGGATCACATACTGGCTCATCCCCTGTTGAACTTGCTCAGCAACAAAGTCATCGATGAATCTTGCACGTGCGACAATCGATGCGCGAAAAGGTGCGGTATTCTGTAAATGCATATCCGGTCTTTCACGCCAGCCCTCTTCGGGAGCCACAAGCTTCAAACCAATTTCATCTGTCAGGACATGAGGTGACGGATCCATTTGAACGTGGATCGCTCTCCACAAGGCAACGCGAACTGCTGTGCTATCAGGAACATACTTATCTACTTCTGACATAACTAAATCCAACTTCCGCCGAAGCCGTTAAATGTGGAGTTTTATTTTGCACCTATTCCTATTTATAGATCATACTTTCTTAGAAGGAAAATACTTATATGAGTCCAAAAAATTCCAAAGTAGATGCTTTTATCAAGAATGAAAAAACTTGGAGCAACGAGGTCAAACTTCTGCGCGAAATCGCATTATCCTGCGGACTCCAAGAGGACTTCAAATGGAGATTTCCTTGCTACACGAACAATGACCAGAACATTGCCATCATTCAGACCTTCAAGAATTTCTGCGCCTTTATGTTCTTTAATGGAGCGAGCTTAAAAGATTCCAAGGGCGTACTTAAAGCTCCGGGTGAGAACTCTCAAACCAGCAGAAGACTGGAATTTACGTCACCTGCTGAAGTTACTAAGGCAAAGTCTGTACTCAAGGCTTTCATCAAAGAAGCAATGAAATTGGATACTCCGGAAAAAGTCGTGAAGAAGACGACAAAGCCCCTAGCAATTCCCGAGGAGCTACAAAAATCTTTAGATAAAAATAAAAAGCTAAAGGCCGCATTTGAAAAGCTGACTCCTGGTCGCCAACGACTTTATGTCATTCACATTTCCTCTGCTAAACAACCAGCAACCCGAGTTGCGCGTGTCGAAAAATGTACTCCGAAAATTCTTAAAGGTTTGGGACTGAACGACTAGCAATAAAACTCAAGCACTGGAATTTGTTAGTCATCACACAAATCTGTATCTTAGGTGTGCGTATTAAATTTTCTGGAAGTTCCTCCTTAAGAAGATCAGCGTTAAAGATCTAATAAGGAGGTTCTATGATTCGTCGTGTTGGCTATCTTGTCGCAATAATGATCGCAATGCTTCTTGCTCCAAATTCTTACGCCCATGCTGAAGCTACGGGGCAATCCAACGAACAAATTGAAAAAGTCCGAATCACCAACCCAGAGAAGTTTCGCGCAGACATGCGCAAACTATGGGAAGATCACGTGGTGTGGACGCGACTCTTTATTGTAAGCGCTGTTTCAGATCTCCCAGATAAGGCGGCAACAACCAAACGCCTTTTGAAGAATCAAGTCGATATCGGCAATGCTGTAAAGCCTTACTATGGAACCACCGCAGCCAACAAACTTACGCAACTATTAACTGATCACATTCTCATCGCAGCGGAATTGGTTATGGCCGCTAAAGAGGGCCGTTCTGCCGATGTTGCTGAGATCAGCGTGCGTTGGACCAGAAACGCAAATCAGATTGCAGCCTTCCTACATCGCGCCAATCCCGATAATTGGCCATTGGCAGACCTAAGAAGCATGCTACGAGAACATTTGGCCCTGACTACTAACGAGGCTGTTACATATATTAAAGGCGACTGGCAAGGAAGTGTCAGAGCTTACGATCGTGTATTAAATGCGATGTTAGAGATGTCTGACACTTTGGCCAACGGAATGATTAAGCAATTTCCTTAAACGACTAAAAGCTCCGGGACCATCGGAGCTTTTGCATTGATGACTAGTTCAAAGTCTTCGCTAGTTCGACAACTTTGCGAGCTACGCTGTGACCTGACTGGGGATTTTGACCAGTTACCAATCTCTCAGAGACAACGGATTGATCGGCCCAGTTCTTAGCGGTCTTCATCTTTGCACCTCTTTCTCTCAAAGTGGTTTCAAGAGGGAACGGAACAACTTTAGACAAACCTACTTCAACTTCTTCCGCGTCAGTAAAGGCGCTTACTTCTTTTCCTTTTACAAGATACTCACCATTTGAAAGCTTCACATTCACTAAGGCTGCGGGGCCGTGACAAACTGCAGATACGATACCACCGTTTTCATAGACAGCGGCGGCTGCGCGATCCAAGGCGGGGCTTGTGTTAAAGTCCCACATGGCACCATGGCCACCGGCAAAATGGATCACTTGATAGTTCTTAGGATCTACTTTTTCCATCGAGATCGTTTTATCCATTTGAGCCATAAGGTGTTTGTCTTCCAGGAACTTCTTGTTCAACTCATCTTTTGGATCGCGACTGCTTTCGTCCATAGGTGCTACGCCACCTTTAGGACTCGCGAAATCAACTTTGAAACCTGCCTCGATCAACGGATAGTAAATATGTGTTACTTCGGAAAGATACCAACCCGTCTGTTGTCCTGTTGAACCTTTTTGATTGTGGTTTGTTACAACAATAAGTGCCTGCTTAGTCATAGTCTTATCTCCTTTTGATGCAGCTCCAGCTGAGAACCCGCTCACGATTGCCGCCATAAATAACAATGCTTTCATAAAGCCTCCTATGCCTTAATCTTGCTCCTTCAAGTTCAATCAATCCAATTCATAGCTTTCATATAGGCTATCTGATATATTCATAATAGAGGTCCTATGAGGCCCCAGATAGACACGAACTTATACTTTATTGCGGAAAGCCTTTTCCGAACTTTGAATGTTTCTAAAACAGCCAAAGAAATGAATCTCAGCCAATCCGCCGTCAGCCATGCACTGGCGAAATTGCGCCTGCACTATAAGGACGAACTCTTTGTCCGGGTTTCTAAAGGGATGGCGGCCACGACTCTTGCTAAAGAACTCCAACCCTCTATTGAGGCCTTTACCCAACAAGCTTGGAACTTGGGGCAGGTGAAGGAAAAGTTTAATGCTAAAACGGCTAAAGGCCGTATCACTCTTACAACAACAGATCTTGTTGAAGTGGCTATTATGCCGAGTTTGCTTAAGCGCCTGAAAAAGGAAGCTCCCGGGATTCAAATATCTCTTCGACCCACTGGTGGAGAGCTGCCAAAAGCGGACCTCGAAAATGGAACTTACGACTTTGCGATCGCAGGATTCTATAAGAATCTGCCAGAAGGCTTTTATCAAACCAAATTAGCAGAGGATACATTCTCAACGGCTTTTCGCAAGGGGCATCCGTTGGGCTCAGGTCCCATCAACATCAATCGATTCTATGAGTGCGAGCATGCGCTGATTACCTTGCAAGGCGACTTCAAAGATAATCTTCAACGCACGGTGAATGGTAAAAAGAAAGCGCGCAATATTGTCTTCGGATCCTATAGCTTCACGGGACTGGCTTGGACTTTAGCACAAACAGATCTTGTTTTGACTGCTCCAACGATTCTCTTAAAAAAGTACCAAGAGTACTTTCCAATACAGATTCACAAAACGCCACTTGAGGTTCCAAAGATTGAACTGCGTATGGTGTGGCACAATCTGACTCACAAAGATCCTCTGAAAGCTTGGTTCCGTGAGATTGTGAAAGAAGAGATTGAAAAGCTATTCTAACCCTTCACCTTCAGAACAATTCCCAAGAAGATTAGCAAGCTCGAGATAATAAGACGTGAATGCAAGGTTTCGCCCAGAAACAGCACACCTCCAAAAGTTGCCAGCGCTGGAACGCACAACTGCACAACAGCTGCTGTTGTGGTTTCTAGCTGCTTAAGAACCGAATACCACAAAACATAACCAAACGCCGAAGTAACTGCACCCGATATGACGGCGAAAATCCAACCATGATAAGTCAAACTTACTGGCAAAAAGATCATCAGCGCCAAAACGATCGGCAAGGTCATCACGAAATTTAAAGCTGTCGCATAAGTCGAATTTGCATTCCTCTGTCCCGCGAGTGAATACAGTCCCCAGGAAATTCCCGCAATGGCCATCAAGACTGCTGCATCCACTGGGGGCGCATGGATTCCAGGCAACAATAGAATTACGAATCCAACCATCGCCAGTGCAACGCCGACTATCTGCCAGATACTTAGCTTTTGTTTCTTGAACAGAGCCGTCACTATCATGGTCAGTTGAACGCTACCAAACAGAATCAATGCCCCCGTGCCCGCACTGATTTGTACATAGGCCAATGAAAAGCAAAGTGCATAAGAGAAAAGAAACAGCGGAGCAACAAACCGATACCAACTCGCGGGACGAACATCTTTATGACGATACTTAAAAAGAAAAAACAAAAGAGCGATGGCACCGGAGAACAATCTCACTTGTGTAAAACTAATCGGACTATTTCGCGCATCCATCAAGACAAGCCGACATAGCAAGGAATTGGCGGCAAACGCCGCCATCGTTATACTTGTTAAAATGATTAACTTCAGATTAGACAATTGCCACTCACCTTGATTGGGATTGTCTATTCACTCCCTGAACAGAAGCAAATTTCAATCAATGTGAGTGCAAAGATGCAGACTGCGAGGCCGCGACTTAACGCTTTCTAACGAATTTCAATCTACGGAACACCAACATGCGATTATTCGAAGGCATCTCGAAGTCTTTCAATAACTCAAAGCCGTTCTTAAACATCGCCGCCAACACGTCTTCAAAGTTACGAAGACCCATCTGCGGATCTTTTTCTCGCAAAGACTTGTCAAACTCTTCATTACTTGGAGTCGTGAACTTACCGTTGTAGTTGAACGGTCCATAAATGAAGACCTTACCGCCTTCTTCCAAACGACCACTGATGAGTTTAATAAAGGTCTTACACTCTTTCCAATGCATGATGTGGAACGTGTTGATGGTAAGAATCGCATCAAAAGTACGAATTGGGAAATCATCCTCCCCGACAGTCATTCTGAAAGGAGTCTTGATATTGGGGACACCAGCCTGCTTAATTGCTTCACGAAGCATCGGCAGATTCTCAGCAGTCTCAGTCGGAGTCCACTCTGTCTTAGGAAAAAAAGGAGCAAGATAGATCGCATGCTGTCCCGTTCCCGCACCCACCTCAAGTAAACGCTGTTCATCAAAACGCAGTACCTTCTTTAGTACTTCAAGAATCGGTTCTTTGTTACGGTCAGCGGCTGCAGAAAACGGAATTTCCATGGATGTCCTTTATCCGTATAAAGCTATATCCTTCTTCTTTAGAATGCCATTGAATTTACGCGTTGTCGTAGGCAGCTTTCAGTGTTTTCAAATCCAGCTTAACCATCTTCCACATAGCATGCATGACGGCTTCTTTTTTCTTCTTATTCTTGCTGGTATTCCATTTATCAAAATCCGCCGGAGCCACTTGCCAGCGAACACCATACTTGTCGATCGCCCAACCGCACTCGACAGCTTTACCGCCACCACTAGTCAGCTTCTTCCAATAGTAATCGATTTCTCTTTGAGTTTTGCAGGGAATAACAAAAGAAATAGATTCATTGAAGGGCATATCCGCATAACCATTTAGAAGCATAATTTTTTGGCCTAACATAGTAATGTGCATGGTCAACACAGAACCCTCTTTAACGCCCATAGGGTTGCTACCCCAGTATGCCGTCTTGCCAACCTTTGAACCTTTGAAAACTGATTTATAGAACTTCGCCATTTCCGTGGCTTTGTCATTGGACCAGATGCAGGCATAAATTTTCGACATAATGAGTATCTCCTATTTTTAAAGAAATCTTACACGCAGAAGAGAATGTGAACCAGTCCAATATGCCCTGGTCAAAATGTTACTTTACAGCCGATTGGGCCGTTGAGTTAGCTGCTCAGCTTTAACTCAGTCACTCTTTCCACGAGCTTTTTCAGAAGCTTCAGATCCGTGGGTTTCTTCAGGACATTTTCAAATAGCTTATATGTGGGTAAATCATTCTTCTTTAACCAAGCAAAGCTTTCCTTGGAACCACCGTATCTCTTCTTGCGGAGGGCAAAATAGTCCGCGAGCAATGCTTCATGAAGCCATGAGCGGCGATAGTTCGCTTCAATATCACCAACCTCAATCCGCTCTAACATTTTGTGAGCCCACACTCTGCGAGTTTGAATCTCATCAGGCGGCAGAGGTTGATAGGGCTTCTTGGCTACGGTTTTCAACTTACGAATGAATTGCGAGCCAAAGTTTCCGCTCTCAACCAAAACCTTCGCTTCTTTCATGTAGAGATGCTCTTCGCCAATCTTCTTTAGATCCTTCTCAGGGGAAATAAAGACATCAAGAAAAGTTCCATTTCTCTTCTCTGCAAGACGGACATTCTTTCCAGATTTGCGAACGCCCAGTAAATCATAATCACTCTTGTCAGTCGCATCGCCACGCGCGTGCGATCCATAAAGCAAGACGGTGTGACATTTATACTTATTAAGTAGTTCATTAACTGCTTCTTCAAGAAATGAGTCGTCATTGAAATAGCGTTTAGATTTTTTTGATGATTTCATAGCTCTCTATTATTTCACGCACTATCAAATGGGGTCTAATCATTTCATAAATTATTTCATCCCATATTAATGTTAAAATTCTTTGTCTGTCAGAACAAAGCCGAACACCATTAAACAAACAATTGTATATTTTATTTGTGCGGCGGCGAAAGCTCTGTAGCATTTGTCCTTACATGGAGGACAAATGTATTTTTTAACGAATCGATTCGTTTCAACGTTATGCTTATTTGTAAGTTTAGGTTTAGCTCCTGCCACAGGTAGCGCGACTGTTAGTTTAATTGCGGATATCTATCCTGGTACGGCCAGTGGAGCCGGTGGAAATGCCCTTCCCACACCTGATGGCAGAGTCCTACTTACGGCCCGAAACGCCACTTCTGGATATGAAGTATTTCTTTATGACGGCGTGAGCGCTCCAACATTAGTTAAAGATTTAAATGGCACGCTCAGTTCTGGACCGATACTTCTACCGGACCGTTCTGCATTTCTTCCAGATGGGAGACTTCTATACAATGCTTCGGTAACAACTACCGGTAATGAGTTTTACGTCACAAACTCAAGCTATACTGATATTACCTTAGCACTTGATATGATCCCGGGTGTTGTCGGTTCAACTAAGCAAGTGATGACAGTTAATCAAGCGAATCCCAACCTTATTCTCTTTTCAACAAACACAAGCACATATGGCCAAGAGCCTTATGTTTACAATATCACAACCAATACTACAACGCTCCTGAAGGACACTAGTCCTGGCAGTGGAAATGGTATGGAATCTGTACCACAGCCATTCGTTTACAATCCAACTTATGGAAAGTATTTGTTCACGGCAAATGGAAAGCCTTATACGACCGATGGAACGACTGCGAATACATCAGCGATGACTGGGCCAACTATTTATGGCGCTAAAAACTACAAAACACTTTCAAATGGAAAAGTTCTATTCGTAGCATACGAAGCGAACATGGATTTTCAACCCTACGTCGCGAATCTAGCCACAAACACTTACCAGCTACTGTCGTATATGTGCTTATCAAATCCCGGAGAAAGCATGATGGTATCTAGCAAATTTGAAATTGTTGCAGATGGCAGAGCTGTATTTATGATGAATAACTGCGATGGCCGCGGATTGATGCCTTGGATAACAGATGGAACTTCCAGTGGAACAACACCACTCTTTCCATCGATGTATAGCGGTTCTGCGATTGAATTCCCAATCAGCTCCATCAATGGTCATGCTCTTTTCTTGATGGACGATGGCGTCCATGGACTTGAGCTATGGAGCACGGACGGCACAACTCATCAAATGATCGCCGATACGGTCCCTGGATCCGACAGTATCGCGGACATATTTGTCTTTAATGAAGGAGTCATTGGAAATAAGTTGTATCTTGTGAGCATCGACTCTTATGGAAGAGGATCTCTTTGGGTTACGAGTGGAACTCCAACAGACACGATCAAACTGAATACGAGCTTTAGCTTTACAACCAACAACCAATATAAATATCTGCCTGTCAGTGGTGGAAAAATTATTTTCACTGGCAATGATGATGTATACGGAAACGAGCCATGGATATCAGATGGCACCGTTGCTGGAACATATATGCTGGCAGATATCGAGCCCGAAGGAGTAGGATCAAATCCAGCCGCCTACACACTACTCGGCACAAATAAAGTAGTCTTCAGAGCCTTCGACGACGACCATGGCTATGAATTCCGAGAATACGATTTCACAGAATAATTCTGCAGTCTTTTTCTCTAAAAAAGGGGGGGCGGCGTACCGTCCTCCTTCAAATTACTACTTATTTGCCTTAGCCCACTTTAAAGCTTCGTCTTCCGTCATAAAAGACCGGAATTCCGTGACCTTGCCATTTCGAAAAACGAAAACGTCACCAACGTAGCCATCGATCCATTCAGTTTTATTATTTAATCTGACATGCACATGAGAAAGCGCAACAACCTTATTCCCCTCAACAGTAAGTCGCTCTGGCACACAGCCTCCCTCAGCCCATGTCGAACGTCCCTTGATAAAGTGATCCCGAAGTTCCGACAGCCCCCGAAATGTTCCCTCGCTTGGAAGCCCTTCCCACTCGATTCTTACCGCTTGTGGATCAAAGAACTCCATGATCGCTGAAATATCATTTCTGTTAAGAGCATCGTAGATACCTTTCACTATTTCGATCTCATTTCTATTTGCCATATCCAAAGCCCTTTTAATGGTGAAGATAATTATCCACTGCAGGAAAAATTATTAAACATTAATTACCATGGCCAATCAGATAGATCGAGTTGAAGAATTACCAAATTTAACGCTTCGCCTTGAAACAAAATGGTCCAGAATTTCGCGCAAGATCCAATCTGTTCCATTAATCACCTTTTAGTAACTACCTTACAAAAAAGTGCGATCTTCCATTCAAAATTTCTTATGCTATCTTTTGGATAGTTGCACACTTATAGAAAGGAACATGCAATGAACACACAAGATCAAGTAAGAGCAAAAGCACAACAAGCATTTCAAAATCATCTGGATTATCTTTCCAGCGGTCGCGTTGAAGACTGGGTGAATCTATGGACTGAAGATGGAATTCTTGAATTCCCTTTTAAACTTCCAGTTTATCCCGACAAGGTTGAAGGCAAGAGCATGATCCGCGAATACATGCGTCACTTCCCAGATACTTTGAAGGTGGAGTTCTCTAAACCAGTATTCCATCGCACCGAAGATCCAACACTGGTGATTGCGGAGTTTACAGCGAAGGGACAAATGCTAACGACTGGCAATCCGTACAATCAGACTTACATCTCCGTGGTGTATACAAAAGATGGCAAGATCGCACGCTATAAAGACTTCTGGGACCCACTCGTGGCTCTAACCGCTTTGGGAGAAAATAACAACTACAAGGGCGCAACTGCTACTTTATAGGAGTTTGCGGGTGCAGGGATAATTCTCTGTACCCGTTTTTATTTAAGGAGAAGTTATGGCAAACATCCCAGCAAGTAAATATTCAGAATTAACGGTGGCACGTCCAATAACGGGCGGATGTCTTTGTGGTGGCTTAAGGTATGAATGCACGGGAAAACCCCTCATTGCATTCCACTGCCAATGCCAACACTGTCAGAAGCTTTCATCAACGGGACATGGCTCGTATATTTTACTCTCAAAAAGCGAAACAAAAGTTACCGGGAACTTTTCTATCTGGAGTTATACTGCTGACAGTGGCAATACCACCACAAAGCACTTTTGTCCTAAGTGCGGAACACAAGTTTTCAGTTTAACAAGCGGCCATCAAAATAACTTTATCGCCAGTGCTTCGAGTTTAGATGACAAAAGCCTGTTTCTGCCAAGCTTAGTTCTTTTCGCCAAACACGCATCGCCATGGGATCAAATCGACAACTCACTGCCGCGATATTCTGGCGGAGCTTAAATATTCTTCGCCATCTTTCTGATTTTTGATTCGTGTCCCACAGACCATTCGCAAAGCACGGTGATTGCGGGGCGCACGCTTTTTCCGAAGGTCGTGAGCTCATATTCCACACGTGGAGGAATTTCAGGAAATACTTCGCGCTTTACCAAATCAAGCTCTTCAAGCTTTTTCAAAGTTTGCGCGAGCATTTTTGGAGAAATAGTCGGAACCTGCTTTTGCAGCTCACTGTAACGCTTCTTACCTTCCATAAGGACGACAAGAATAATAATCGTCCACTTATCGCCAAGAAGTCTTGCCCCCAAACTAAAGATGCAAGTCTCATCGAACAACGGCTTCTTTTTAATCTTACCAATCATCGAATCAATTTTTTCTTGAAAGAACGCTTCTTCGCTTAGCTTCGCAGACATATAACAATCCTTTATATACCTACTATACTATAGATAGTAAAAACGCACAAGGGTAAGCCAGCTCAAGATATGAGGCATAGTGATAGTTTGATACTTATCTAAGTATCTGAATTTCCAAAGAAAGCAGCAAGCTAGACAGAATCCCCGATTTCCAGTATGATCAATGCATTATGACGACGAAAACAGTTCGCTTAACAGACAAACAATTTGAGCAAATCGGAAAGGCCCTGGCAGAGCCTCGTCGCTATATGATTTTAAAGCAAATCGGTTCTTGTAAAACCGATGGATCGCTGTCTTGCAGTGCTTTGCAAGAAGAGCATGAGATTACGGCCGCCACCCTTTCCCATCATATTAAAGAACTTGAAACCGCAGGTCTTATCGAGATCACTCGCGAGGGCAAGTTTATGAAAATGTCTATCCAGCGTGATGTTCTGCACGCCTATCTGGATAAGCTCTCTAAGATTTAATAGGTCCTATCTATTTGATTTGACTGATCTTTATCCACACACTTAGATAATTATCTAATCGTCACATTGACAAAAGAATTTTCATTTCGATACTTATCTAAGTGTCAAACAATAACACCGGTACATCCGGGCAATCGTTGGAGTTCTAAATGAAAAAGTTAAATGGCAAAGTAGCAGTCGTAACTGGAGCCTCTAAAGGCATTGGTGCAGCAATCGCAAAAGAATACGCGGCCCAGGGTGCTTCGGTGGTAGTGAACTACTCATCCAGCAAAGAAGATGCAGATCGCGTGGTTAAGGAAATCATCGCTAATGATGGCAAAGCTATCGCCGTACAAGGTAACGTTGCCAACGCGAGCGACGTCAAAAGAATTTTTGATCAGACGAAAGAAGCATTTGGAAAATTGGATATTCTGGTGAATAACGCCGGCGTTTACAAATTCGGCACTATCGAAGAAGTCACTGAAGAAGAATTCCATCGTCAATTCAACACCAACGTTTTGGGCATCCTTCTTTCCACTCGCGAAGCAGTGAAGCACTTCACTAAAGATGGCGGCAGCATCATTAATGTTAGCTCCGTTGTAAGTACAAGCCCTATGCCAGGAACTGCAATCTATGCAGCTACGAAAGGCGCAGTTGATACCATGACAATTGGACTTGCTCGCGAACTTGCAGGACGCAAAATTCGCGTGAACAACATCGCGCCTGGTGGTGTTGAAACAGAAGGTTCTATTACTCTTGGTATGATTGGCTCAGATATGGAAAAACAAATCGTTGCGCAAACGCCATTGGGTCGCATCGGTCAACCGCAAGACATCGCAAAAATCGCGTTGTTCTTAGCTTCTGATGATTCCGGCTGGGTGACTGGCGAGCGCATTCAAGGCTCCGGCGGCCTTCGTTAATCAATTTTCAATATTTCTCGAATAAAGAGGTTCAAATGGAGCACTTTAGCAGCGACAACTTAATCGTGATACTGTTAGCAGGTTTTTCTGGTTTGAATCTCTTTAAACGCGGAATAATAAAAGCCCTTACGTGGAGCTGCCGCTCCTTCCAATCAGATATTAAATAGTAAAAGCCACTCATCTTTGAGTGGCTTTTTCTTAGACTCCCGGATCGAGTCCGACGCCTTCAAGAATAAAGTTCTTAAGACTTTTATTGATGTAAAATCCCCAACCGCCAGAGCATGCTTCATAACATTCAATTTGCGGAGTCAGTCCACGATGGGTGAATTTAACTTCGGTTTGTTCACCTTTAGGAGTGATATCAAAAATGATATCAGTTCCCACCCACTCATCGCTTTTCGGAAAACTTGGGATGTTCGCGGCAGTCACATGCCACACCACTCGTTTATTAGGAATAAGCTCGGTCACCGTTTGCGAACACTCGTGAAAATGCTTATAGCGATAGGTAAACTTAGAGCCCACTTCTTTGGCGTCTCCGGCAATTTCGCCCACCCACCAAGACTTCACGTCTTTGATGGCTTCGTAAACTTCAGCCGGCGTTTTATTGACGGCGATTGATGTGGTAAAGTCTTTGTCCATTTGGTCTCCTTGTTATTTTAGATATTCAGGAAATAACGGCAGTCCATCGCGTAAGCGTTCTTTAGTTTTCTCACTAATTTCATTAACGTCGTCCTTAATTAAACCCATCAATCGAGGAATGCGGCGTGCTTCAGATTTAGTGTCGTATTTTTCACTCCACACCATCATCGCAAACAGAACCGGAACCAGATCAAGGCCCTTCTCAGTCAGTAAGAATTTGCTTTTACGAGCATCCACGGGATCTTCGATTTTCTTTAAGATGCCTTCATCTTGAAGAAGCTCAAGGCGCGTACCAAGAATGTTTGTCGCAAAGCCCTCTTCAGATTTAAGAAACTCCCCGTAGGTGCTTTTGCCACGAAAAACCATGTCTCTTAAAATTAACAGCGTCCACTTGTCGCCAAACGACTCAAGGCAGAAGTTAATAGGACAATGGGATCGGAGCTTCTTGGTCTTCATATGAGTCATTCTAGCATTTCACTTGCAATTTGCAAGTGAAATGAGTTAGCCTGAAATAGCCCAGTGATTACAGGAGGCTCCATGGCTAGAATGTTAGTGATCTACAAAACCCCAAAGGACATCGCAGCGTTTGAAAAGCATTACTGGGATGTGCATATCCCACTAGCGAAGGGTTTGCCGGGTCTTAGAAAGTACGAAGTGAGTCGCGGACCGATTGCTGTGGTAGCGGGAGACAAAAATACTTACCTCATTGCTACACTGTATTTTGACTCTATGGATGCGATTAAAGAGGCGTTCGCGTCGGAGTGTGGTCAAGCTTGCGCAAGAGATCGTCGAATTCTTGCGCCGAATGATGAAGATGTTCAGATGTTTTTGGTTGGCGACTTTATTGACGCATAAAACTTGCTACTCAAAAATAAATTGAATGCCAAGTTTGTTGTCTTTCTAAAACTTCTTCGAAACCGAAATCTTTATAAAAATTAATTGCCGGAGTTCTAGCGTTCTCAACTTTAAGAAAAAGCCTTCGGATACTGCGAGCAGATAGCTCTTCAGATATTTTTGCCATCAAGGTTCCAGCGTATCCCTGTCTTAAAAACTTTTTATTCGTAGCTATGCGAATTACTTCCGCAGAGTGGGGATAGAAATTAATTTGGGCGACAGCCGCAATGTGCTGTCCCGCCATTTCTACTCTCAGAGAACCATCTTCAAGCCATTCTTGTGCTTCGACTTCCGAAACCGGATGAAGATTACTTAAAGTCTCTGCGACCTCTTTTGGATTTGCAGAACTGTAACTTCCTTCACTATGCTGGGATTCGGTCCGATCGGGAATCGTAAGTTCAAAATAGTGAAACGTCTGGGACTTATATTTGTTCTTTAAGTCTTGGAAAATGCCATTTAGGTCGGCATCAGATGATGCAAAATCAAATCTCAGACGGTGCCCAGAAGAAAATGGATTGAGTGCCAAAAAATTATTTAGCAGCTCGATTGCAATCTCTTTTCGTGCAAGTGCATTAGATTCCACGAAGAGTTCACCATGACTCCACTCATCACCTTGTTTGAAACTTCGAATGAAACCAATCTTGCGACCATCCTTATCCGCAGCATAAAGCCACCCTTGAGGAGACTCTTCTTCGAAATAACTAATTTCGTCAGGCATGCTAGTTGGATATCCAATAGA
>JAGIAF010000480.1 GCA_017745015.1 Bdellovibrio sp.
ACTAAAGTATCAGGTACCTCTTGTTAACAGGCTTATTGCGTATCAAAGCAGTTCGAAAGATAAAAACTATTTTACTGACGTCTTCGCCCTACATAAATACTACGACCATCGTACCTTCTTTTTACTTCTGTTCCACGAGTGAGTTTTACTCTTCATCAAATTCACTCTGAAGCCGATATCCCGAATGATGGAAGGGACCATTTCATGAAAGCTTCAGTACATTTTTTAGCATGCCTCCTTGGATTCGCTTTGATCTTTACAACAACAGCCCATGGACAAAACATGGTCAGCGACCTCGATGAAAAATTTCATCTTGAAAAAGCCATCTCCGAGCGCTTAGAACAAACTCTGAAGACCCGTCTTGAAAAAGATTATTTCGATATCACGGTTGAAGCTCGTCTGAAACGCAAAGGTGTCAATGTTAAAGTTCGCGATCATGTGAGTGCTGAAGCCAGCTCTGAAGACATTCAGAAATGGTATTCCAGCCAAATGCGCAACTTGTCTCGCCAAATGGCAAGTGCTGAGGGCATTGATACCGCTCGTCCGTTTGAATTGGAATCTCTAACTGTCACGCTAGGACTTTCTGACAAAGTCGAAACGCCTTACCGCGAAGAACTTAAAACCTGGCTTACTAAATGGGTTGAGGCTGGATTTGGTTCAAAAGGTGAAGCCGTCGTTTTAGTTCGCCCTTCCAATATCGTTCAAAGAGACCTCAATCAGCCTTCAGGACTCAGTCGCTATCAAAATCTTTTGGGCATGATGTTTATGGGTCTAGTTTTCGCTGGCGTTTATTTGATGCAATCGCGCCGCAATCGTGCGGTACCCTTAGCAACTTCTGCTGTTGTCGCTGTCGAACCCCAGGTGATTCAAACAACGCCAGCAGTTACGCTTCTGCCTGACGATGCTGAACAAAAAGAGATGATCCGCACTTTGAAAAACAAAATTGCCTGGGTCAGTCCCGGCGTTAAAAATCAAATCGATGGTCTTATTTCAAAATGGTGTGATTCAGATCAACCAAGTTATTTAAAAATAGCTGCATTCTTAGAAGCTCTTGCTGAAGGCGGGGCTTCTCTCAACGAAGGCGCGCGTGTCACAGTACCCACTATACCAGCAGATGCTCAAGCCGCTTTACCAAAAGCCCTCACTCACCTTCAAGAACTTGAAGTCTCTGCAACTCTATCTTTATATCAAGAAATCTATTCTGAATTGCTATCTGGCGGCTCACTCGCACTTAAAGCTCCCCCGTCAGAATTTGATTTCTTACGCACCCTTTCTGATGAAGAAATGTTGAACATCTTCAATTCGGGAAACCAGTCATTTAAAATCTCTCTTCTGACTCGCCTACCAGAGACACAACGTCGTCGCTATTCTGAACTTATCACTCCGGAAGAACTGCGCAATCTCTTGAACTACTCACTGATCTGCCAAGAGCTTTCGGATGAAGAATTAAAAGGCATGCTAGAACAATGGAAAGTTCAAGCTGGCAAACCTGCAACTCCTTCACTTGATATTAAAACGAAGTTTGCGAAGTT
>JAGIAF010000481.1 GCA_017745015.1 Bdellovibrio sp.
GCCACGCACGGTGTTTGTACGTGACCGTGAGTTGTTGAAACAACAGGGTGTTACAGAAGGTACTTTCGACGGATACGGAAAAGTGAAAGTTAAGTAGTTAAGCTGCGCCGTTTTTAGAATCTTGAGAAGTATCTAGCAAACGGAGGATCTGATCTTTTTGCTTCATCCCGTCGGTAAAACCGATTTCGATGAGTTGCTGACAATAAGATGGCTCAAACAATAAAAAACTCACGAGCTCGCTGGCTTCGGCCAGTGAGCCTGCGCCAGTCAGTAAATATCTCACCAAATTCGGAAGTTTCGAGCCTTTTTGCGATGCCAGTTTCGCACAATCTATTGAAGGCGAGATCCATACAAAGTCCACTGCACGAGATTTGCTTTTTCGTTTAGAATGTTGCGCCATGAGTTCCACTTGCGCGTTCATTTGGGCAATTCTTTGCAAGTCCAATTCAATTCCATCCATCATCATTGAGTGAAAAATCACGTTTAAAATGCGCGTGATGGACGGGGCGGCGCTGTCTTCGGAGTGATAGTAACTGTACCAAGTGTCTTGGCGGCGACGAACGCCGATGGCAATAAAACGATCCACGCCCATATATATAGCTGGTGAGCACGGTGATTGATTGCGAATGCAGCCATCACCAAAGTAGCCCGTTCCAACTTTGATCGGAGGAAAGAGGAGAGGGATGGCGGTGGAAGCCATGACGTGTTCAACCCCGATAATACAGCTTTCGCTTCGATGCATGGGGCGATCCCAGACTTGAATGTCGCCAGCTCCTTGGAAGAATGTTTTGGTTGAGATGTTGGAATAGTCCAAGGCTGAAACGGAGAGTCCGCGAAGTTTTCCGGAGTTAATCTTTTGCTGGATGTTGATGAACTCACAGGTTTGGCTCACTAGACTTCGCAGTGGCATGGTGCTGAAGAGTGAGCGCATGCCCTCAGAGTCTTTCTTTTTTTTTCGAAAGCGAGAAGTCCGTAAACCATTGGAGTCCACCGCGTGACAATGTCATAAGGTCCGCATAGAAAACATCATCGGTCGTGATTTGCCCCCACATTTTAGTCAGAATCTTTGCGGAATCAGTGAAGTCTTGGAGATGGCTCGCCAGAATAGTGGCGTTGATGGAGCCGGCACTGACGCCAGTGAAGATATTGAACGGATCTTTCTGTCCTTCGCGAGCGGCGATTTCAGCAATCGCTGCTAAAGCACCAGCTTGATAAGCTCCGCGCGCGCCACCGCCAGAGAGAACGAGTCCCAGATTCGACATGAGATCTCCTCCGCTTACTCCATGGTCCCGCTGAATTCGCGAATATGGGAATTAAAAAGCCTTAATGCAAGTCAGGTCATTTCATTTTTTGATCAGTTTTTTTATTTTTCTTCATCTCTTCCTCGACTGAGTTAGTCCTTGGTCTGGGTTTTGAAACTGTTATGAAAAAGTCGAGTGATCTCGCGTCAATGACGCAAAAAGAAATTGCCCCCTTGCCTTGCTACAAGGGTCCCTTTGAGGCTATCCTTTGACACTATG
>JAGIAF010000482.1 GCA_017745015.1 Bdellovibrio sp.
GCCAGCGACATCTTCTTTTGGACGATAAACATCGGCCACATTCTCAAGACGAGCGAGTGCATCAGGTTGTTCCGCAAACAATGAGGTAGCAGGTTCTGACTCCATCTTCATTTCATAAATATGGCGATTGCTTTGCGAGTCCTTAAGCAAGAACCAAAAACGTGGCAGGCCTTGACTTCCACCCGTCGTTTTCGATTTATAGCCAACATCTAGGATCGTTAAGTCATTTAAATAGGGCTGAATTGCAGAGCTGGATTTTTTAAATAGTTCCTGAATTTCCGGTGAAGTTTCATGAAGAGGTTGAACGGCTGCAAGTTCAGAAAACTTATCTCCGTTTGTCAGCTTGGCAATTCTCTCGTTATTGTGAGTGGTGAAGTCTTTGTTGGAAGCGTTTTCTATTTTAGTTAAGAAGGTGGGCTTATCCATTTTCTTGCCCTTCACGCCGTCCACATATGCAATGAACAAGTCTTTGGGCGTCACTTTAAATGGTGAAATTTGATTGCCGATATAAAAGCGTAGGAAATCTCCCGCTAAAGAAGAGTTCGTGCCGCTGTCATCCACATCGACCAGAGTATACTTTCGGCCCCCACCTTTTAGTGGAACATCGCCAAAATTAAGAATGTGCGAGTCGCCTGCGACGATTCCTCTAGGAGCCATAACTCCTGCATCCTGATTATTCGACAGCCAACTCCAAAAGTGAGGAGCGTTAGAACGAAAACCCATAAAGGCATCTGCATTTCCACCTCGCCACAGTCCATTCACTGCGGGAAGCAGTTGTGAATCGTTTGCAAAAACTGAAGCGCATAGAGGTGGCGTAGCCCAAGAGTTAACAGGCGCAATTAGGGCGGACGCTGTCAAAATGATACACAATGATTTTCTATGGCTTCGCATTAAAGCACTAATCACGGGGACCTCGAGTTAGTGACTTCAATGAGTTCAAATACTGCGCCAAAAGAACATCGTCTTCCCGGGACTTTTTTCGGCAAAACTTTCTAGGTTACTTTTGAGCTGATCACTCTTAGCATGAACTAGAGGATCTTGATTCTGATTTGGAGATAAACAAATGACGGGACTATCGCTACTTGTTCTTACTAGTTTGGGGGCTTTAATCGCGGGAACGGTCTTGCGCTATTGGGATGTTAAAATCAGAAAACAGACCTCAGTTAATAAGGACAATCTGTCTTGGAGACAGATTCTTTATTCTCTGTGCTTCGCTTACCCATTTTGTGCCGCTTACGTTTATTTGGAAAATATGGTCTAAAAACACAAAAACCTGCGCGAGACTGTTGTTGATATAGAATATCGAACCTTGTTTTTTGTGTCCGGCTCAAAAATGGTGCTGGTTCACTTTTTCAAAAAGACCAGTCAAAAGACGCCAAAGTCAGATTTAGATTTGGGTTGGGATCGAATGAAAAAATGGGTTCGAGCCGAAAAGGAACTTGAGCGTAAAGTTAAGAAAGGAGAAAAGAGCGATGGCAAAAAGAAGTAATCCCCACACGGGTTCAAGCT
>JAGIAF010000483.1 GCA_017745015.1 Bdellovibrio sp.
AGTACAAGAAACAAAAAACCCACACCTTAGCAAAAAGATGTGGGTAATAGTAAGGGCTTGACCCGCGTTTTTAGCTTCTAGAAAAGAGCGTTGTTCGGCGTTCTAGGGAACGGAATCACGTCACGGATATTCGTCATACCAGTCACATACATCAACATACGTTCAAAGCCCAAACCGTAGCCTGCATGCGGGAAACTGCCGTACTTGCGAAGGTCGGTATAGAACGAATAATCTTCAAGCTTCAAACCATGACCCGTCATGCGAGATTCTAAGATCTCAAGATTGTCTTCACGTTGAGAACCCCCGATGATTTCGCCGATGCCTGGAGCCAACAAATCCATAGCACGAACTGTTTTACCATCCGCATTCAATTTCATGTAGAACGCTTTGATCTCTTTTGGATAATCCGTCACAAACACAGGGCGCTTAAAGTGCTCTTCTGCCAGGAAGCGTTCGTGTTCAGATTGCATATCGATACCCCACTCAACTGGGTATTCAAATTTCTTACCGCATTTTTTCAAGATATCGATCGCTTCCGTATAAGTCACGCGAGCAAAGTCGTTGTTCAAAACGTTGTTCAATTTATCGAACAAACCTTTTTCAATGAACTGGTTAAAGAATTCCATTTCCTCGGGACATTGCTCCATCACATAGCGAATAACGTATTTGATCATCGCTTCGCCCAATTCCATATTCGCTGTCAAATCAGCAAATGCAATCTCAGGCTCAATCATCCAGAACTCAGCTGCGTGACGAGAAGTATTTGAATTTTCCGCACGGAAAGTGGGACCGAAAGTGTAGATATTTCTAAATGCCGCGCAGAACGTTTCACCGTTCAACTGACCAGAAACCGTCAAGTTTGTCTCTTTACCAAAGAAGTCTTTAGAAGCGTCGATTTTGCCATCAGCAGTTTTCGGCGGGTTCTCAAGTTTCAATGTTGTTACACGGAACATCTCTCCAGCACCTTCAGCATCAGAGCCTGTAATGATAGGAGTGTTCACGTAAACGAAGTTTTGCTCTTGGAAGAATTTGTGAATGGCATATGCCAACACAGAACGCACACGGAAGACCGCAGAGAACGTGTTACCGCGCGGACGCAAGTGAGCGATATCACGAAGATACTCAAAGCTGTGACGTTTATTTTGTAGTGGATAATCAGCAGCTGCTTTTTGAATCACTTCCACTTTAGACGCCAAAACTTCAAAAGTCTGGCCAGCACCTTGTGACTTAACTACTTTACCAGTCACGATGATAGAACTTGCGATAGAAAGCTTTGCGAGTTCTTCGAAGTTAGAAAGTTTGTCATCGAAGACGACCTGAACACCTTTAAAGAAAGAGCCATCATTCAACTCAATGAAGCCGAAATTCTTTTGATCACGGATCTTACGAACCCAACCAGAAAGGTTTACTTCTTTATCGATGAATTTATCTGTTTCTCTGAATAGCGATTTTACCAAAGTCGTTTGCATAGGAATCCCTTCACAGACTCCT
>JAGIAF010000484.1 GCA_017745015.1 Bdellovibrio sp.
ATCTAGTCCCAGCTTGGGACTACAAAAAATGTTTCACAAGATTGCCATCGTCTTAAGCTTGTGTAACGCTTTTCCTATAAGGAGATCACCGTGATTCGAAAACTTGCTTCTCTGATTGTTTTGCTCTCTACCTCGTCTGCAATGGCAAATCAATGCCCTCATGTGACCGGACTTTTTCAAATGGCGGAAGATGCCGTTGTTCAATATGAAACTCAAGACTGTGCACGCATTGAACGTTGGGGCGGATATCAAAATTCACGTGGCGAAATTGTAATCAATCCTGATGTGCAAACATTTGAATTAAACGGGGCTGCTGTTTGCGCAGGAGTGAAATGCCAATCTGCGACGGCCTCTGCAACATCAATTAACTTCGCCTTAAATTATGATGGCTATGTAAAATCTAAAGATCACGGTCTATGCATTTACCGCAGCACACAGATTTCCATCGACAGCGATAACAACTTGAAGTCCGTCTATGGTGTCACGAATTGTGACGACGGATTCCAGGGCGAAATCACAAAAACGTTCACACGCCTTCGTTAAAAATAGAAAAGGGGACTTTCACAGTCCCCTTTTTTTTTCCGCCACTACTGGCAAAGTTCATTTCTAATTTTATAAAACAAATCCGGATGATCCGTGATGATACCATCCGCTCCTGAGTTGATCACAAAGCGAATTTCTTGATCTGTATTCGGCGTCCAGACAATAGCTCTGATATTTTTCTGATGAAGTTGATAAATCAACTCTGGCGTCACTTGCCAGAATCCTGGAGTCACAAGATGTGTTCCTAAATCCAAGGCCGCCTTCTCGGCGTTGCGAGCATCTCCCACCAAAGGAACAACCAGAATTTCTGGAGCTTTGGCTTTAACAACTTTCAAAATATCCGGGTTGAAGGATTGCACAAAGAAACGATCTTTGCTCCAGCCACTTTCATGGATGACTTTCAAAATCAAAGTGGCGTATTCATCCGCCGAAGGATAGTACTGTGCTTGATCAGCAAAGAACTTGATTTCGATGTTGAGACGAACCGGATGTCCCTGACTTGTCTTGCGATCTTTGAAGGCAGAAAAGACTTCACTCAAAAGAGGAATTTGATCGAGCATTTGATCTTGGTAGCTATTAGTGCCACAGCGAATCTGTTTGGCATCGGCATAGGTCATCTCGCGCAGAGACTTTTTCCCCAGGGACTTCCCGCCCACACCACAACGTTCAGCTCCCACATTTGGAACCGCGTCATGGGCTACCAAAATTTGATTGTCTTTAGTGATTTGCAAATCCAACTCAACGGCATCCACACCTACATCATAGGCGGCTTTGAAAGACGAAAGTGTGTTGTTCGGATAACCGTCAAGGCCGCGGTGTCCATGCACCTCCATCCTTTGCGCAAACAAGCACGGCATCGCGTCTTTGGTGATGCTCGCGATGTTGCGAACTTTGGAAGGAGCCGTCTTTGCCGAAGCAAAACAAGCCATAGAA
>JAGIAF010000485.1 GCA_017745015.1 Bdellovibrio sp.
CCATGGGGATCCGTTTGCACTGCACCCCAATCAAAGATCTCTTTGAAATAAAGATCCAAGAAATTCAAAGCCAGGCGGTTGCGACGCTCTTGCGAGAGGCTTTGAATCAAAGGATCATCGGCCCGAAGGCCGCGCTCAAATGTCGTCGCCAAAATCTTTGGTCCCGAAAACTCACGAATCACCTTGGGAACGACAAAACGTGAATCATCCTCAAGGCGCTTCGCGAACTCTTCCGTCGCCACAGCTTCTTGAATATAGTCCGTCTCCTGCACCAGCATTTCGCGGACTTCATCAAACAGAGGGTTGATATTAAAATCTTTCGGCAAAAGCTTTAAAGTCGCAAGCAACGAGCGAATGGCGCGTAGATCGCTATCGATGGCGCGATCTACATTTGGATATTGAATCTTCAAAACGATGCTTTCGCCAGTTGCCTTAATGCGTGCGCGATGAACTTGACCCATGCTGGCGGATGCCAAAGCCTGTTTTTCAATTTCAAGTTTATCGAGTTGCTCTGCGGTTAAGTACTTTTTCAAAGTCGGCTCAATGGCCTCCCAAGTGAGTGGCGGTGAGTCGGACTGCAGTGACTTTAAGAGCTCATTAGCTTCCGGAGGTAAGAAATGCTCACCATACATAGAGAGCATTTGACCTGCCTTCATCAAGCTGCCTTTAAGTTGACCCAGCTCTGTGCTGATCGCGGAAGCTTGGTTTTGCAGGAGCTTTTTCCAATTCTCTTCCTTGGCTTCTTTTGATTTTAAAACGGTGCTAATTCCGTGCTGTGCCACCGAAGCCCCGGTTTGCACCGTAAGCTTGGCAATAGAAAGACTGCGCGAAAAGACCGAAGACTTGATGCGATGAAGGCCCTGTTGGGAATTTTGTTTTTTGGCAGACTTTTTGTCGTCCATGCCACAAAATTTTACCTAAAGGCTCAGAAATGTTAAATCAATTGTGTACGCGCGGCGCATGAAGTTGTTAGAACGCAGCGTATTTCGAGGGTAGGCAGTTAGTATATGAAGTCTCCAGTTGTACTTTTTTGGTTTCGTCGAGATTTACGCTTCAATGACAATGCGGGTCTTTTTCATGCCCTCAAAGAAAACAACCAGGTTTTGCCAGTTTTTATCTTCGATAGCGATATTCTGGAAAAGCTCGATGATGAGCGCGATCCCCGTGTGACCTTCATTTATGATCAAGTAAGTGCCCTTAAGGAGAGCCTGCAGAAAAAGAGATCCGATCTGCTGGTTCACCATGGAAAACCCTTGGAAGTTTTCATGGATCTTTTTAAGAATTTCGAAATCACCGCGATTTATACTAATCACGATTACGAACCCTACGCTCGCATGCGCGATGATAAAGTCGCAAAGTTTGCGCGCACTCAGGGAGCTGAGTTTAAAACCTTCAAAGATCAAACGCTTTTTGAAAAGGACGAAATCCTCACCGGGGCGGGAAAGCCCTACACGGTTTATACTC
>JAGIAF010000486.1 GCA_017745015.1 Bdellovibrio sp.
GTAGGTGAATTGGCTTTGTACTTTGCTGATCACTATCAAATGGATTTGGATCTGCAAGTCGTAAAAATGAAGGGCTATGCACCTAACAAAGCTCCTGGCTTTGGTTGGGATATTAAACGTCCTTGGGTGAACCCTTCTCCAAATGCCGCTTCTTTGAACATGGCTCGCGCTTACCCTGGCACGGTGTTGATTGAAGGCACGACGCTTTCTGAAGGCCGCGGCACAACTCGCGCTTTGGAGATTATCGGTGCCTCTGATATCGATTATGCAGAAGTTCTGGTTCGCATGAAAAAGAAAGCGCCACAATGGTTTAAAGGTGTGACTTTGCGTGAATGCTTCTTTGAGCCGACCTTCCACAAACATGTCGGTAAACTTTGTCATGGCTTCCAATTCCACACGGACACTGCAAGCTACAAACACGATCAGTTCAAACCATTCCGTTTAACGGCATTGATGCTTAAAGTGATTCGCGAAATGTATCCGAAGTATCCGATCTATCGCGACTTTGCCTACGAGTACGTAAAAGATCGTTTGGCATTTGATGTAATCAACGGTGGTCCCGCTTTGAAAGACTGGATCGAAAATTCAAAAGCCACTCCGAAAGATCTTGAGAAAGCTCTTCAAAAAGATGAAAAAGCTTGGATCAAGGAAAGAAAGAAATATCTTCTTTATAAATAGAAAAAAGGCCGACGATGAGTCGGCCTTTTTTGTTTGGCGCAGCGTGTACCCAAAAAGTGCCTGGCACCTTAGAATGGTACGGCGACGCCGAATTCGTTGAGGACGACGTTACTCATGACTTTGAAGTCGATGCGGAAGTCGCGGGACTTGTACAAGGCCGTGGTGAAGTGTAGGAACGGCATTGGAATGATATCGACTGAATGGCCATTTACTGTAGACATGAACTTCAGACGATAGGTATCGAGTTCAACGCAGTCAGTGCCGGTCATACTTCCGTTGTCCCAAGTTGAACAAGACATCGGAGTTTGGCGTGCATAGACACCGAAGGTAAGTCCCCAGTTCGTGCGATCCGAGAGCTCAAAGATCTCCCCGATCTGCAAAGTACCCGCGGGATTGTCATAGCAGTCTTTCACAAAGGCCGCGAGCAACATCAACCCGCGGTCACCAACGTATTGCAAACCAAAACCTGGAGTCATCACTGTGCTGCCATTGCCGTCCATTTTGCGAGGCATGTTATCTGACGCCAGCTGTGTAGGTTTCACACCGTGAACAACGAAGGACGGAAGGACCAAGCTCAAGCCCTTCAAAGAGGGCTCTTTAGTTTCCAATTTTTCGGTGTAAGTAGAGCGTTGGTATTTGAAGTTAGAAAAGGAATCTTCCTGTGCGCCCAATCCTTGAGTGCTGGAGAAAACCAAGAGACCAAGCGAAATCCATTTCGCTGTTTTCATTCGAACCTCCTGCTAGTCAGACACTCCATTCTTAAGACTAGGTGC
>JAGIAF010000487.1 GCA_017745015.1 Bdellovibrio sp.
GATCTTTACTATAAGTTCAACGTTGGCTCGATTCGTTTGAAGTTTTCTTTATCTCGTTCTACCTCCAGTTCTTCGGAACAGATTCCTGGAATTGACGATGTCACGCCGGAAGACGTTGTTCTTGGCTTATATGGTGGTTTTAAAAAATTCCAAGACGAGCATGGTGATTTTCATTTCATCTTATCACCGTCGTTCCGTAAGGAAGCCAACCACTTCGATGCGGAAAACTACAAGACTCGCAAAGAACACTTCATGGCGCAGATCGACGAGTTGGTGACGATGCTTGATAAGTATCCGTTCCTACAAAAGCACATGACGGATGCGGATACAGTGGGCGATGAGCGCGAGCTTTATCGTAAAGAGCATTTTAATGAGATGCAGTCAGGCTTTCGCAAGTTGCAATACCGTGGTTTTAAAATTCGTTCGCATCATGGAGAAACTTGGCACACTTTGAAAAAAGGCATTCAAGCTGTCGATAATGCCATGAACATCTGGCACATCGATACTCTTGAACACGGCATCAGCTTAGGTATTAATCCCAATAAGTACTTCCACCGTCTTTACCAAGATATTTTAAGGCGCAATCAAGCGGGCCTAGGCTTTACTGAAAAAGATCCTCTCTATCGTGAGTTGTGTGAACTGGATTGGGGCAATAATAAAGCAGTCCTTGAAAAACTTTTGCGTGGCCAAAAGATCACGGATGCCGAAGACATCCTTTTTGTTAAAGCAAAATTCCACACGGCTCGTGAAGTTGAGCACTATCAGCATGACGTTTTGAACCGTATGATTCAAAAAGGTGTGACTCTCGTATCTCTGCCTTCTTCTAATAATAAACTCACTGGGAAATTTGAGGACTATAAAGACCATCCATTTTCTTGGTGGGAGAAAAAAGGTGTGCAACTTGGGGTCGGTACGGACAATCACGTGACTCTGAATACCAATTTCATTCACGAGATGCTTATTTTGCTTTACACCGATGCTGTGAATCTTAAAATTACAAAGCTCTTGATGGTTACAACCGGAGAAAGCCGTCGTCCTTACATCAGTCATCTGTTGTGGACGATGCGAAAAAAGTTACTCAAAGCTTAGAAAGACAACTCAGAAATGACAGCTAAGAAGAACCTTCTCAAAGAACTTTTCAGTAAGCAGATGCTTATTATCTTTCTTCTCGGATTCGCCAGTGGTTTGCCGCTGGCTTTAACCGGTGGAACTTTAAAAACATGGCTTTCTCGCGAGCATGTCGACATCAGCACTATCGGTTATTTCAGCTGGGTGGGTATCGCTTACTCTTTGAAGTTCTTGTGGTCTCCCCTTCTAGATCGTTTCACGCTTTTCAAAGCAGGTCGTCGCCGTAGCTGGATGATCACGACGCAAATCGCCTTAATGGGCACCCTGCTCTTTATCGGAACATTGAATCCATTGAACGATTTAAGA
>JAGIAF010000488.1 GCA_017745015.1 Bdellovibrio sp.
CCGAAACACAGCAACAGGTTGCTGCATTCCTTGATTTACCTGTGGTGCAATCAGAATATCAAAAGGTTCAGGCAGATGAAAGTGTTCGTATTGAGCTTACTCTATCCAAAGATGCTTATGCCAAGGTAAAACATGCTCAGGCATTGCTTTCACATCTGATGCCACATCAAGATCTCACGCAATTTTTGGAATACTTGGCGGAGAAAGTAATTGAGCAGAAAACCTTCGTAAAATACGAAAGAAGACAGGTAGTTTCAACAGCCAATGTGTCAGTACTTTGATTGAAAGAAAACTGTAAAGCTTCCATCGTTCTGCCGCCACCGTGGCGGTGGACCGATGATGAGTTTTGCGTTTAGTTCTAGAGCTGACTTTGGGGGGCACAATTCTAAGGAGAGGTAGATTTGAAATTTAAGAAAAGGCACTGAGTTCAATGCCTTCTTCGTTTCGTAGTTTTTGTGATTATTTAATTTCGACTTTAAGAACTACTTTTGGAATCACATCTTGATTCAAGCCCGCAGTAAGTACGTTCGTGAATTCCACCGTGAAGCCGGTCATCGCCAAAGTTGAAAGGCGAGTCAAGCAGCTATCGCTTTCCATTGTTCTCGCGGGATCAGTTCCAATCAGAGTGAAATCGATTTTAGTTCCGCTTCTGACGCTACCGAAGTTTTTAGCTGATAGTTCACAGCGACCCAAATTATCAATGAAAGTGATTCTTTCTGCGAATCCAATATTGAGTGTCTTATTGATTGCTGGTTCCATGGAGTCCACGACAAGTTTACCTGTAAGATCGGAGATCATGTAAGTGCCATCTTCGCTTGGTTGTACGGAAAGACGGTTTTCAGGGTGCGCTGTGATTTGGATTTCCGAAGGAATAGTTACAACCTGAGAGGTTGCCGGAGTTGCTTTCTTCGGAACTTCAACTGGTGCAGTTTCAGTGGGTGCCGTTTCTACAGGCGTTCTATCTAAAGTTGTCTCCGTAGAATCCGTGTTTGGTGCCGGTGTATCTAAAGACTCAGATTGTTCTTGAGAGCCCTCAGCAGTGCTCACTTGCTTTTGCGATGATTCTAAACTCTCGCAACGTTGAGCAAATAGGTCCGAGCGAAGTTGAGATGCGCAACCGTTATTTGCCTCATCATCAGCTAAGCTTGCGCAGTACTTTCTAAGATCCGTGAAGGACTTCTTTCCAGTAGAGCATCCGTTTTCAGACAGTTGGTAGGTGAGGGAAGCAGAGGATGACTTTGAAGAGCTTTCGCCAGGCTGACAGGCTGTGAAATACAATGCGATGAAAGACAACGTCGTTACTTTGAAATAGAACTGCGCCTTGCTCATAGATTTTCCTCTTTATATACCTAAGGAAAATGCAAATCCCAGGCTGGGCCATGTCAAATATATGAGAGATAGACGGTATTTAGC
>JAGIAF010000489.1 GCA_017745015.1 Bdellovibrio sp.
TATATGTACTTAGCAAGATTTGTGGTTTTATAATAAATACGTGAAGTGTATTAGAAGCTGAGGCTTGTCCGAAATTCAAATCGCAGAATATAAGAATTATTTTGGGGTTTAGACAGCCTTAAGATGGACTTGTACATTCAAGCCGGCAGAGCGAAGTTGATCTTCTAGTGCACGGGTTGCGAATTGAATGGGTGAGTAGCCAAGAGCATTCGCGAAAGCGATGGCCCGTTCTACGGAAACCATACGACGTCCTTTTTCAATGTCACATAAATGGGCTTTTGATATATGTAGTTTGTTTGCCAGCGCTGTTTGAGAGACCTCGTCACTTTTTCGGAGTGATGCGATCATTTGTCCAAAGGTAATGGGGCCTTTATTGATTTTTTCAATAACTAGGTGGGAGCTTTCTAGTTATTAAAACGAGTTTTGGAGGCGGCGGAAGTCGACCAGTCTAAGTGCCGCTCTTAATATACTTCTTACGAATCTCAACAAGTTCAAAGAAGACGCGAAAAATCTCTTTATAGACTTTCAATTTTGATCCCGGGACGTCACTCCAGGCGGTGACTGGATATTCGATGATATTATAGTTTTTAAGTCTTAAAAGAATTTCGATATCAAAGACCCAGTGACCTACGAAGGAATCAGCAAATCCTGTCGAAATAGTTTTTGGGCGAAAGAGTTTGGCGCCACATTGCGAATCATAGCTGTCAATTTTCAACATGATGCTGGCGAGGGTTGCAAAGCCACGGCCCAAGTAATGGCGTAAGTGTGAGCGTTTTACGACGCTTCCTAAACGATAAATACGACTGCACCAAATGGAATCCACATCGCCATAAAGAGCGGCGTATTGAATCATCTTTGGAATTTCATTTAAGGGTGTTGCAAGGTCTGCATCCCAAAATCCCACCCAGTCTTGATCTGTAAGCGGAAGCGTCTTTTGCGCATGAAGAAAGCCTTGGCGAACCGCTTCAGCTTTGCCGCCGTTTTTTTCCATTTTTACCAAATGAACAAAAGGATATTTCTCTGCAAAGGCAGCGATCATTTCCGCTGTGCGATCTTTTGAGCCATCGTCCACAAAGAAAAACTCCACGCCCAAATCTTCGTGTTGAACAAAATCCTGAAGTTGGAGGCGGTTTTCTTCATTATAGCAAGGGACGATAAGTGCGATCATAGGTGCAGTCATGTTAACATAAAACACCTGTTCATCAATACGGCAGGTGACGCACCCCAGTTCTGTTGCTTTTAAGTGTAAAAGCTCGTAGGTTTTTCCCGGTTGCAATGAAAGGTCCCTAGTTCATGAAGTCATGGTTTACAAAGCTTAAGTCTCAGCGTCTGTGGTTGATTTTAGGATATTTATTGATCCTTCTTGTTCCCTCGATGTTGTTTTCTCCTAAGGGTTTCATCCGAGCTT
>JAGIAF010000048.1 GCA_017745015.1 Bdellovibrio sp.
CGACAAGGGCCGACGTATCCCAGGGGCCACCTTGACCTTGTTGGAGCGAAGAAATGCGATTTTTTAGTTCATCGCCTGCTTGCAACAACAGAGAAATAACATTGGAATTTACCAAGCTGGGATTGGAACGAAGAAGATCCAAAAGATCTTCCGCTACATGGGCGAACTTCGCCAGGTCCGTCAAGCCAACAGCTGCGGCACCACCTTTTACCGAGTGAGCTACACGGAAAATATCCGTGAGGTCCTTCGCAGGATCTGTGCTGTTTTCAAGTTTCATCATGGATTCGTCGTATTGTTCGAACATGAACAAAGACTCATTCAAAAAATCCATCTGCAGTTCTTCAAAGAATGCGTTATCGCCGCTCATTTTTTAGTGCTCCATTTGCTCGTAGCTAAATTGATTCACTTGAGTTATCGGTGACTTAGCTTGAGTTCTATCTCCTTCCTTAGTCCAGAGTGAGACAGTCCAGCCGGGAACTAGTCTTAGAGCTAAATCTCACTTTGAGGCGGACATAATGGACATCAACATTTTTTGACGGCTACAACGAAATCTCTTAAGTGAAATCATTAAAACGGCGAAAAGATCTGTGACGTCTTATTTCCTCTTTGAAAGGCAAACACTATGAGCGATGTATCTATGAAAGCAAAACCCGGACAGTATCTGACTTTCCAACTTATGTCAGAGCAGTACGGTGTCGCGATCGAAACAGTTCGCGAGATCAATCAGTTCGGTGAAATCACTCCCGTTCCTCGTACCCCGGAGTACGTAAAAGGGGTGATGAACCTACGCGGTAAGATCATTCCAGTTGTGAACCTTCGTGTAAAATTCGGGATGGATGCGCAAGACACGACTCGTGACACTTGCATTATCGTGATTGACACAGAAATCGGCCAAGTAGGCATGATCGTGGATTCAGTTAAAGAAGTTGTTGATTTGGAAGAAAACCAAATCGAACCATCACCAGTACTCGGTAACGAGCACGCAATGTCGTTCGTTCGCGGTATGGGTAAAGTCGACAACAAGGTTGTGATCTTGGTCGACATCGTAGCAGCATTCTCTGTAGATCAAATGGGTCAAATGGCTCATTTCTCTCACGACGAATCAAAAGCCGCCTAAAGGTAAAGATACGCCGTACCTTTTGGGGGTGCGCCGAGTTATTCCGGCGAAACCTGAGTCAGATAAGCAAAAAAAAGGCGCTGGTATTCAGCGCCTTTTTTTATTTCAGCATTTTTAAACCAACAACTAGTCGTTGTAGTCATCGCCCATGCAACGATCTTTGATCTCAGAATCAAGATCCAAGAACAAATCAGTCAAAGCTTCTTTTTCATTTTTCAAAACTTCGATTTTATCAGAGTTACGAGCGTCTTTAAGTTTCGCGCTTACAGTTTTGATTTTCGCAACAGTTACGGCTTTAGCGTCAGCCAATTGACCGCAAGACATGTTAGAGATGCTTGCGTGAGCTTGAGAAGTAAATAGGCCTGCCAAAGCAAGAGCACAGATCATAGCTTTCATTATGAGTCTCCTAGTGAAAGGTTTCTGGGTTTAACAACTGCCGCAACCTACTCACTAGGGACGTATTCCGCAATCACTAATGCCGTTAGATATAAGCATTTCCTAGGTGACCACACATTAGACGTTACCAAATGTTAAGAATTCTCCTTAGAGAAGTCCCGCTTGGACAATTTCCACCCAATAGTTGTCTGGATCTTTGATGAAAGCGATATTCTTCATCCCACCCTCACCTAGGCGTTTTTGAAAATTCACACCAAGAGTCTCAAAACGTTCACACGCCGCTTTGATATCTGGAACTGTCACGCAGATATGACCGAAGCCACGAGGATCGGTGTTGCCGTTATGATAAGGCATTGCCTCTTGAGTTTCTGTGCCCCAATTATGAGTCAACTCCAACACCGCTTCCCGACCGAACGTGTATTTAGCATTTGCTTCGTTTTCTGTGGGAATGTTTGTACCTTCAGGAACGTAGGCTAAGAAAAAGAGTGAGAACTTCCATTCCGCGAAATCCAATTTGCGCACCAACTTCATACCCAACACGCGAGTATAAAAATCCAAAGAGGCTTTGGGATCTTTCACACGCAACATTGTGTGATTAAATACGTATTTTTTCGTTTCTGTATCGGGAGTCGCGCAAACTCCAGGAATATTTTCTGCCACAAGGTCTCCTTCATTAAACAAGCACGGCGAATACTTACTAGAGAATACTGATTTCGTCACTTTCATCCAACGTCCTATGGACGAGTTTTTGTGCTTTTACGACTCCGCTTTTTACTCATTTTTATGAGGAATATTGTTAAAAGTATAAAGGAGGCCTTATGAAAAAGTGGATAGCATCATTAGCAATTCTTTTTATGAGTGAACTCGCTGCCGCGGCCTGGGGCGCTATCGCCTATGACACGACAACAGGTGCCTGGGGATTATCCTGGGGTTGGTACAATCAACAACAAGCAGAAAGCACTGCGATTTCCTACTGCGGGCAACCAAATTGTCGCGTGTATATCACTGGTCAGAACACCTATTTGTCTTTAGCGACAAGCAACTATGATAAATCTTGGGCGGGATTTGGAAGAGCTACGGTCAAATATGAATCTATGTATTGGTCAATGTACTACTGCAACCAAGGTTATTACTCTTGCACCTTGAAAGCGTCATTCCCAACAAACCAATGACGATAGTTCCGCGACAGGACAACGAGGCGTCGTTGTCCTTGTAAACACTTTGAAAACCCCACTTCCCCTTTTTGAGTTGGGTGTCTAATCCTTACACAGCAAAACCAGCTTAAAGTTAATATAGCTCAGCCTAAAGAAGCCCGCCTTTTGCTTTGAAAACTAGCATCCAAAGAGGTGTCTTTATGGCTAAAAACCTAATAAAATTTGCTTTATCCACGACTATGGCGTTGAGCGTTTTCGCAACACCAAAAGCGCAAGCTGCAGCCTCGCTGGAGCGTCCACCTCAATTTATTCTTTTAGCCTTCGACGGCTCGTACATGAACAGCACGTGGCAATACTTGCGCGAGTATACTCAGAAAAGAAAAGCTCAAGCCGTTGATACGCGCTTCACGTTCTTCATCAATCCCGCTTATCTTTTATACTCTGAAAATTCATCTTACTATACGGCTCCAGGCATGCATCGTACAGCTCAAGGCTTGGTCCGCAATAAAGGATCCGCGATTGGATGGGGAGGCAACCCTCGTGAGATTGAAAAGCGCCTTGGTAACATGAATGGTGCCTTTAAAGAGGGCCATGAAATCGGCTCCCACGCCGTGGGCCACTGGGATGGCAGCACATGGTCAGCAGATGATTGGAATTCTGAATTCAAACAATTCGATGCCATCTTGGATAACGTTTTTACATTGAATCACATCACACAATTTCCGTTGCAGTTCAGAAACTCCATCGTGGGCTTCCGTGCGCCTCAATTGGGAATTAGCCCCGGGTTATACGAAGAACTTCCAAATTTCGGTATTAAGTACGACACTTCCAAAGTCGCAAAGAACATGGATTATTGGCCGGAGAAGAGTTCCCGTGGCACATGGAATTTCCCTCTAGCGCGCATTCCAATTCCAGGAACAGCTAAATCTTATCCAACAATGGATTATAACTTCTGCGCCAACGACACGCTGGAGCTTCTGCGCAAAGATCCAAGCTTGTTGCAATTGGTGAAAGTAAATCCTGAAACAGGCAAAACCAAAAAGAATGCGGCAGACTGTCTGAGCTTCGTTCCTGCAGAACAAAAAGCCTTCATCAAAAATCGTATGATCAAGGCTTACCAAGGTTATTTCGAAAACAACTATTACGGCAATCGTGCTCCCATCAGCATCGGTCACCATTTCTCTCCGTGGATGGATGGCGCTTATTTTGAAGCGATGATCGAGATCGCAGATCAAGTCTGCAACAAGCCCGAAGTGAAATGTGTCACTAATTCTGAATTTATGAAGTTCATCGAAAGCCGCACACCGACTGAAATTCAAAACTACAGAGATGGCAATTTCCCGAAGATGCCGCGTATGAAATCTAAGCCGGTAGCAAGGTCCTTAGACATTGCATTGAGCTTGGAAAATCAAGACGGTATATTGAATGCTCGTCTCTCTGGAAAAGATGCAAATCGTGAAGACTTCAAAACCGCGATCCTTCTGGATAGCAAAGTGATTGGATCTGATAAAGCGGATTTACAATCAGCTTTAAGTAATGCCCGCGAAGGCTCAGTAGTCAGCGCTGTGGTTTACAACAGTCACGGGGACGAGATGCAGTCGGCTTCTTACAAAGTCATTAACGGCCAAATTCAACAGCAAAGCGTCGAAGATCACATGATGGAAGGCCATCAGGACGAGGCTGATGAATAAACTCTGGACCTTTGCTTTCATTCTTATTCTCGCGGGATGCTCTGACGGAACTCAGAGCGCTTCGCCATTGTTGAATTTGAAAGATTCCCAAGGCGTGATCTATGGTGACAACTCTCTCACTGAAGTTCGCGACCAGGCAGCGCTTCGTGGCAATCCTCGCTATGAACTCAATCGCCAAGCAAGCGTGGCCTTGTTTTTTAAAAAAGATCTAACTAAAACTGACCAGGGCTATACTTACGGCGATCAGACCGTTGCTGATTTCTTTAATACTTGTCCAGACTACAAATACAGCAAAACCAAAAATCCAGCGTCTTGTTCCGGAACTTTGATTGCGCCAAACTTGGTACTAACCGCCGGCCATTGCATGAACACGACCAAGGATTCCTGCGCTGACACGGCTTTTGTTTTCGGCTTCGAAGAAGGTACAACAGAATTCCCCTCGGCAAACGTTTACAATTGCAAACGCAAATATGCCGAGTCTTTTTTTGAAAAGAACACTCACAACGATTACACCATTGTTGAATTGGATCGCCCTGTTGAAGGAGTGACGCCAATAAGTCTTAATTCTACATCTCTGGCTGTGGGCCAAAGCCTTTACACCATCGGTTATTCCATGGGCACGCCAAAGAAGTACGCCGAGGGCACAGTCCGCGCCTTCGACCAAGACAGCGTGATCACAACTCTTGACGAATATTTCGTTAACTCTGGTGGCCCCATTTACGACAAAACCACGCATGAACTGGTAGGCATCGTGAATGGTGGTGAAGATGATTTTGAAATGAATCAGGAAAAAGGTTGCTACGAACCCAAAGTCTGCAAAGAAGACGAATGCATGGGCGAAGTCATGATGCCGCTTTCCGTAATCCTACAAAACCTTAAAGATAAAGGCCTCAGCCTTTAAACGTGCTCTTAAGAAAGAGCGGCTGAATAATTTCAGTAGCTCGGCCCAAATGTTCGACGTTAGGAAGTTCGAAGCCTGAGGTTAAAGACAACTCCGCCATCGAACAGAGTTCTTTTAAAAGAATGGACGCTTCCATCATAGCTAAATGACGACCAATACAAATATGCGGTCCATAGCCGAACGGAATGAAAGCACTGCTTTCAATTTTCCGTTGGAGCCAACGCTCTGGAGCAAATTGATCACAATGCGCACCGAAGACGTTTGTATCATTAAGGCCAGGGTACAAATTTAAGATAACTTCCATTCCTTTGCTAACACCAAACTCTTCAAAGAAATTATCTTCAAGTGCCTCTCTTGAAATAGTAAGTACTGGAGGATTAAGGCGAAGCACTTCTTTCAGAAAGGCATCCGTGAAGGGCGCAGCCTCAGCATTTTTTTCTGCGGCAATGAGTGATTGCATTTCGGGATTCAGAGCCATACGAGCTAATGCCATTGTAATAAACGTTGAGGTTGTTCCTGCCCCCGCAAAAACAAGACTCATCAGCTGTTCGATGGCCCATCCCTCATAGAGATTTTCTGCCTTTTCAGTTTTAAGAAGTTCAACACTCAGAGGAGTTTGCTCATTGAGAATTCTTGAAATGACTGTAGAGGCTTGACCAGTTTCGCTGAGATCCGCTTTTTGACTGGATCTAAACAGCGGCATTTCTTCGTTAGAAATTTTACTGCCGATGATGCATTTAAAAATGACCGTGGTGACAAAATCTTCGATGAGAGTATTTACCGGCTTGCCTACCTCCGCAAAGGCAACCATTTCGCGGAAAAAGTCTCGGCTTATCTCGGCAATGTCAGTCCGAATCGAAGAACTCATAAAGCGTGGCATAAGAGCCGGCATCAACACCTGATGCATAAGCTTAATAGATTTTGCAAAGCCATCTCGCCACTGCTTATCGTCTGGCAATCCGTAAAAACCGAATTCAGTGGGACTTTTGAGAACTCTTGCGATATTCGCAGTATCCCCTACAACAAGGGCTTTTTTTCCATCCGGTTTATTCACTAAGAATAAACCCTTATGCTCGGCACCCACAGCTTGTGTGACAATCGTATACACCTGTTGAGCTTTCTCCCAGGTTCCTTGATCAAACTCTATAGAACTACAATCATGCACGATTAAAACTCCAGGCCATACTTGCTACAAATTTTTAAGGAAGCTATCCACTTCACGAGGATCCGTAAATCCAATTATATTCAAATGCGAATACTCGGGATCTTTCGTCAGATTTTCATACTGCTCTTTACGCAGTCTATAGGTTTGAAATGACCAAAGCAGAATTGAGTCCTTGCTTAAGAATGTTTTGCGAAATGTTTCTCGATTACCAGACCACAAAATCTCGCGATTTATTATTCTTGTTACCGATCGTTTTAAAACTCTCCACAATACGAGTCGACGGGAGTAATTTAGCCAAATAAGTGTCGTCGCCCGCTTCCAAGTCATGTCACGGACTTTGCCATAATTGCCATGAACAACCCACCCTTGAGAGTTCGCCATGGCATTTTCAATACTCTTACGAAACTCAGACTCAGGAGCTTGTGTCCAATTCGGCCCCCAGAATAATGCATCAAGCTCAATATCCTTAAGTCCGAACTTAGTCGATAGCTTACGCGCAAACGTACTCTTACCCGCGCCACTCGTTCCGACGATCACTATGCGAGAATTGGAATTCAATTTTTCATAAGACATGTGCAGAAATACTAAGACATACCATTAGCGGTATCAACGTGTAGGATGAGCAAAGCTCAACGTTACTCGTGGAAATTAAGACGCTGATCGCAACAAAAAGGGAACTGTTACCTATTATTTTACCTATTATTAAAGCGGTCAAAATGGTTCGTATGCAAGGCGGAGGGTTATCCCCGCAGCGGAGGCGTGCTCCATGCACGTCGGAGCGAGGAGATGGCCCGACAACGAAGTCAGACGGGCCATTTTCACCGCTTTATCTTGCTGCCGCCACGATGGCAGTGGCATCTACTTTATGCTTCTTATAAAGATCCAAAGCAGTGTACGCACTTTGGCCGAATTCGCCGTGTACGCCTAAGCTCTTCACTTTAAATTCAACGCCTGCTTGCAATAGAGCGTGGCAAAGGATTTGACCGAAGCCACCGATCAATTGGTGATCTTCAGTTGTGATCATACGACCTTGAGTTTTTGCCAGAGCTGATTTCAAAGTGTCTACGTCTACGTGATTTACGTTCGCGCAGTTAACTACCACCGCACCTGTGCCTTGAGCTTCCAAAGTTTTCGCCGCTTCCAACGCTTGTGGAACCAATGAGCCTGTTGTTGCAATCACGACAGACTTAGCTTTGCCAGCTGTTGTATCCATCAAGATTTGCGCTTTTTTCAAATCGTAAGAAGCTCCCGCTACGTAAGTCTTAGGGAAGTTCTCACGACCCAAGAAGAAGATCGCGCTGTTTGGAACTTTACCCGCTTTGCGATCTTTTACGAAGTTTTCGATCACAGTGTAAACCATGTAGTCCGCTTCTTCAGAGCAAGACAAAGAGTAAACATCAACGTGAGGAATAGAAGAAACCATCGCCATGTAGCTAAGAGCCTGGTGAGAAGCACCGTCAGCAGCATCTTGGAAACCTGTGTGCGAGAAGATCGCGATGATTGGAGCTTCTGACAAAGCACCCATCGTGATTGGCAACGCACCTTTAGTTACGCCGAATTGTGCGAAAGTATCGACAACTGGAACGTAACCCAATTTTGAAAGACCAGCTGCTGTGGAAACCATGTTAGATTCCGCAACACCCACGTCGAAAGAGTCAGCTGGGAATTCTTTTCTGAAGCCCGCAACACCTGTTGAACCTGGAAGATCTGAAGTCACGCTCAACACTGGGAAACCTGCTTTACGTGCGCGGATCAAGGCAGAAGAAACACCATTTTGGATTTTCTCGCCAGAGTCTTTAACCGCTTTCGCTTTGATGTCTGCTTCCCATTTGTTTAATTCATCGATCCACTTACCGTAAACCTCTGGCAACGCTTCGCCATTGTAGATTTCAGACAAGAATGCTGGAAGTTCAGAAGGGCTCTTAAGAGGGAAACCGTGGCCGCCAGAAGCAGACTCAGCAGTTTTCTTCGTACCGATACCTTTGATGGTTTTTGCGTGGATTGCTACTGGAACTTTAGGATTGGCTTTCGCTTTTTCCACAGCTTCAACGATTACGTCGTAACATTTTTGAAGGTTGTTACCTTCAGGCAAAGCCATCACATCCCAACCCAAATCTTTCAACGACGCGAAAGTGTGCGCCATCGAGAATGATTCGTTATCGATACGACCCGAAAGCTTCGTGTTGTTATCAGAGATGATCATCACGTAAGGACCCATTTTACCAGTCGCTGCCAATCCTGGGATCGCCGCGAAAGATTCACGAGCTTCACCTTCCATGCTGGCACCGTCAGAGATCGCAGTGATCGTCACGCGGTTTTTACCAGACAAAGCCTCACCCATTGCCAAACCTTGAGTTTGTGGGAAAGCGGAACCCAAAGGACCATTGGAAACGAAAACACCTTCAGGGAAGCAGTGAACTTCACCGTGACCCGTCAAACCGCTCTCGATAGAACGGAATTTTTTAAGGCTGTCCAAAGTAAGACCCGCCATTTGGTAATTAGCTTTCAAAGCATAAAGACCGTTTTCGCAGTGGCCGGCATCATTAACGATATGAAACATTTCAAACCATTGCTTCTTTTCGCGAGCTGCCACGTCAAAAACGTGACCGTGAAGCGCTGACATCAACTCTGCAAACGCCGCAGGACCGCCGTAGTGAGAAGCTGCGCCTCCCAAAACCGCATTCATGTCCATCAAGGACACAAGCGCGCGCGTCGAACGCGGATCAGCGACAGGAATAGTTCTGCCGTCTTTGCTCTTCACAGAGCTTTTGAATTGAGGTTCTTGAGTCGGATTGCCAGCCAATTTTGATTTGATTTGAATAGGTTCAGTCATGGATAATGTTGTACTGCCCCTATTGAGGAACATCAAATGCAAAAGCTCTATGCACACAACATTCGCGATCTTTTAAAGGTGGAACTTCATCGTCACTTGGACTGCTCAGTGCGTTGGAGCACCCTCGTAGAACTTGCACCCCAAGTGGGCATTGAATTGGCCCCGACTTCCCAAGGGCAAAAGGATCAATTCCTGATCACTGAGCCGATGAAAGATCTGGGCTCTGTGCTCAACAAGTTTTTGAACGCCCAAAAGGTTTTGGCGAGTGAGGAAATCCTTACGCGCATTGCCTTTGAAGCTTGCGAGGACGCCTTCAACGATGGCGTGCGCCTCTTAGAACTACGTTACGCTCCGACGTTCATCGCTGATGGCCATCACAACTTGAATTATGAAATGATTCATCAGGCTTTGCTTAAAGGAGTCAAGCAAGCTCAGAAAATCATGCCTATGGCTGTGGGTTTGATCTGTATCGTTCAACGAGTGAAATCATACTCTGTTGCTGAAACCGTCGTGGATTTTGCGATCGACAATAAAGACAGCTTCATCGCCTTGGATCTTGCCGACAACGAAGAGGGTTTTGATCCAAAAATCTTCGCTCCCCTTTTTCAAAAAGCAAAAAAAGCGGGCCTGCATATCACCGTTCATTCCGGCGAAACTCCCAATGATTTAGCAGCAAGCTGGGTGAAGGACTCCATCGAAATCCTGGGAGCTGAACGTATCGGTCACGGGATTCAAATCATTCGTGATCCAGAAATGCTAAAGTTTGTGCGTGATCGCAAAATCCCTCTGGAAGTGTGCCCGATCAGTAATTACCTGACTCAAAGTTTTGCAACTTATGAGGACCACCCGATTCGCCAGCTAATGAACGCGGGCGTGTTAGTGACGATCAACTCTGATGATCCGGGAATCTTTGCAACAACATTGAGTGACGACTATGAAGTTCTTCATCGTGTGCACCAGTTTAGCAAAGTCGACTTCCGTCAATGCAACCAAGTGGCCTTCAACGCAAGCTTCATCTCTGAAGATCAGAAAAAACTCGTACGCGGAGATTTCTTCTAATGGCAACAAACTGGAAAGAACTCTCTGAAGAAATCAACCACATGATGCGCGAAGATCAGGTGGTACGCGAAGCCCTGGCTGCAACCGGTGAACTCTTCCACGGCTACCACCCCGCCATGGAGAAAGTGCATCTTAAGCACGCGCATCGCTTGGCGGATCTGATCGAAGAACACGGTTTCCCCACTTTGGATAAAGTCGATAAAGAAACTTGCATAGCTGCCCTTCGCTTAGTTTTACACGCCATCAGTTGGCCCGATTTCATGCGCGCACAAGAAGTGATCCTAGTCGATCTCGCCAAAGCCGGCAAAGTTCCTAAAGCTTACGTGGCAATGTTGGTTGATCGCATTCGCTTCTATGAAGGCCGCCGCCAAGTTTACGGCACCAACTCTGATTGGGATGAAAATGGCATCTTGCGCGTCACCGATGTGGAAGATGAAACCCACTTGAATGAGCGCCGCGCCACTATGGAACTAAACCCGATTGAAACTTTAGTAATTACGCCCCTTGATGGTGATTACCACCCGCCAAATCCTCGTAAACGCCAGGAGGAGTTTCTTGAATGGACTCACAAAACGGGATGGCGTACAGTTTAGTCGCATTTTGAAAGGAATCTGTTTTTATGAATCAAGCACGTCGCGATTTTTATCCAGTGATTGAGCCTTACAACAAAGGCTTCTTGAAAGTCTCTGAAATCCACAATCTTTATTACGAAGAAGTTGGAAATCCCAAAGGTAAACCTGTCGTATTCTTGCACGGAGGACCCGGCGGCGGTATCGCCACGGATCACCGCAGATTCTTTGATCCTAAAGTTTATCGCATCATTCTTTTTGACCAACGCGGTTCGGGCCAATCCACTCCATGTGCAGAGCTTCGCGAAAATACGACATGGGATCTCGTGAAAGATACCGAACGTATGCGCGAACACTTCGGCATTGATAAATGGGTTGTCTTCGGTGGCAGTTGGGGATCGACTCTGGCATTGGCTTACGCCATCACTCATCCAGAGCGCGTGAAAGCTTTGGTATTGCGTGGAATCTTCTTGTGCCGTCCTTCAGAGATCAAATGGTTCTATCAGGAAGGCGCTTCGAACATTTTCCCAGACGTGTGGGATGAATATCTAAAACCAATTCCGGTGAATGAACGTCACGACATGGTGACAGCGTACTACAAACGCCTCACTCACACCGACGCCAACGTTCGCTTGGAAGCGGCAAAAGCGTGGAGCAAATGGGAAGCGGCGACGTCTCGCTTGTTCGTTGATAAAGCTTCCATCGAAGAGTTTGACGATCCAGATTACGCTTTGAGTTTTGCCCGTATCGAATGCCATTACTTTACAAACAATGCGTTCTTCGAAACGAACAACTGGCTCTTGGAAAACGTAAATAAGATCCGCCACATCCCAGGTTTCATCGTTCAAGGTCGCTATGACGTGGTCTGCCCAGCAACTTCCGCTTGGGAACTTCACAAAGTATGGCCCGAAGCCAAACTTCAGATCATCGACGACGCCGGACACGCAGCCGCTGAACCGGGCACCCGTTCAGCCCTGATCGAGGCTACGGACGCCTGCCGAGAGATGTGATCCATTAGGGCATTAACTATTTGTTTCAAGGGGGTGTAAATCTTACATTCCCCTCGAGCCTAAAATGTTCCGTTGAAAAACTTGCCCTTTAAAACCCCGAGTACTTAGGGTTATATAGCTCATCGCATTACGCAACTGCGGGATGCAAAAAACCGGGGGATTCTTTGAGCCTTAAGCAGAGATTAATCTTAGGATTGACTACTACACTGACACTCGGCGCCTGCTCGTCAAACTCCAACATCTTCGACAATACTTTGGGTCTCTCAGACTACGCCATTATCGGCGGTAAGGGGCTGACTTCCAAAGACGACATTTCAAAAAGCATTGTCGGCATTTACATTCACAATAAAGAAACCAAAGACATCGAGATTTGCACCGGCTCTCTTCTGCCTAACAACCTCGTTATTACAGCCGCTCACTGCGTGAGTGATTCTGTTGGTGAACTTGATATCGCGTTGATCTTCAACACCAACATGGACATGAAGAACATCAAAATGGAACAAGTTCGCTACGTCGACAAAAAGTCTATTACGACTTGGTGGGGCGCTGGCGGCCACGAAGAAATCGATACTGGTGACATCGCTTTGTTGCATTTCAACGGTGACGTTCCGGCCGGTTACACTCCTGCTACGATTCTTGGTTCCGCGGATGCTTTGCAAGATGGCGCACCCGTTATTCTTGCGGGCTACGGTGTGAATAAAGTCAGAAAGACCGCTATTGATGAGAATACTTACCCTGATTTGATTAATGCCGTTCAACTGGGTACTGTGGTTTGCGAAAATAATCAGAACCTCGAAAACTGCTATGAAATCACAAAGTCAGGCGAAGGCACTCTCCGCCAAGTTGACGTGACTATTGCAAACGCGAAATTCTCTAGCTCTGAAATCACTGTCGATCAAACGAATGGCAAAGGCGCTTGCCAAGGTGACTCTGGTGGTCCGGCTTACATCTTGTCTGGCGGTAGGTACTATCTTTGGGGCGTTACAAGTCGCGGTATTGACGACCAATTCAACGACTGCTCTGTGCGCGCTGCTTACACAAACATTCCCTTCTTTGCGACATGGCTTCGCAGAGCTGCTGCGAAACTTTCGACGTCTTTGACGAATCCAAACTTGCTTTCACAGTAGTTAAAAAACTATTTATACATTTTTTCAAACTTTAAAGGGCTGCTACTCAACTAGCGGCCCTTTTGCTATCTCAGTGCTCCCTATGAAAACTAAGTTGTTCATTAGCTCTGTGATCGTTTTTCTTCTGTGTGCCTGCCAAGGTACGCAGTCTGACTCATTGGTGTCCAACGACGCCTCTGGCATTATGGGTGGCGACACTGTGAGCTCGCGCAATGCCATCGGAAAATCTCTGGTCTTTCTTTACGACAATGTGACTCACAATTTCTGTACGGGCACATTGATTCATCCGAATTTAGTCCTAACCGCCGCGCACTGTGTGGGTGACGGTTACCGCAATATTCAGGTGTTGTTCACAACTGATTTCATCGATGACGATCCCGTGACTCGCCCTGTGCGCGCAACACTTGCTCATCGTCTTTACAATAAAGCGGCAAGCCTCAACGATCTTGCCATAGTCAGTTTTTATGGCGATCTGCCAGATGGCTATGAGCCGACTCCTGTTGCTACAAACAGCATCAATGCTTCAGTAGGTAAAACGATCTCAGTCGTAGGTTACGGCAGCACATCAGGTCTTGCGGGAAACCCAGGTTCAGGTCGCTTGCGCGAAGTGGATGTTAAAATCACTGGTCAGAGTTTTGATCGCATGCAGTTCCGCGTGGATCAGGCTTCAGGTCGCGGAATTTGTCATGGTGATTCGGGTGGACCTGCTTTTATGAAATACAAATCTCGTTACTATTTGGTCGGCGTAACGTCTTCCATCGTTTGGACCAAAGCAAAACAATCAGACCTCTGCCGTCATGCTTCGGTTTATATGAATGTGAATTCTTATTTGCCGTGGATTCTAGAGAACTCAAAGAAGCTGCTGAATTAGCGCTTTGAGTTTTTCCGCAATATCCCGAGGACGATCGAACAACACACGATGAGAAGCCTCGGGAACAACTTCAAATCTCAATCCTGCCACGGTCTCGGTCATCTTTTGAGTCATCTCGACGAACTTTTCGTCTCGCTCTCCAACAATCCAAGACACCTTCGCGCACAGATCACTTAAAACCAAACGCATATTGCGCTGTTGAGCCAAAGACCACTGAGTCAGGGCCAAGCCCAACAACTCTCGAGGATAATCTTTTTCTAAACGCGTAGGCTCTGTGCTGCCGCCACCAAATACAGGCTGGGCATTCCAGTTGCGCATCACCATATCCCAAGGACGTGTTAAGAATTCCTCAGCCCAATAGGAATCACTCATCCAACGCTGCGTGCGCTCTTCTGATGTTGGATCAAAAGATTCATTCTTATCGTTGAAGCCTGGATTTGTAGAGATAAATAAAGCCTTCGACCACAGTCCCGGCTTTTGCGCCAAAGCTTGTAAAGCCAAGCGACCACCTAAAGAGTATCCGACCAAAATATTTTGGCCGTGTCCCTTGGTTTCGTGCTGAACGTATTCGTTGAAGTTCTTTGCCCACTCCACAAAGGAGTGATTCGGATTGAGATACTGATCGTGGAAATAATCAGGAGTGTAAACTCGCACATTCGCATGCGGAGGCAAGGAAGCCTTTACAGCCTCCCAATCTGAGGGTCTCCCCAGAAAGCCATGCAGAAGGAACAGGTTTACTCTTTCCACAGAGCTTCGAGTTCTTTCCAGAAGAGTTGAGTCTGCTCAGCGTTAGGGCAAAGTTCAATAATTTGATGATCAGCCAATTCCATAGTTGTGGGAATAGTATGCCATTGCTGGTAGGACCAATTCCACATTTTTGCCCACGATTCGAAAGAAATCTGATGCTTGTTTATGAAAATCTCTTTCTTAAACATACGCGAAAAGATTTGGCCGCCATTGTTGTTAATAACAACGATACGCAACTTTTGTGGCCCCAACTGAGAAGTTGCCCAAAGTGACGATAAATCATACATCGCTGTTAAATCTCCAACAAGACACCAGTTTTCATGCTCGTTGTTGGCCCATCCTAAGAATGTCGAAAGCTGACCATCGATACCATTCGCTCCGCGATTCGCAGCTACGCGAGCCGGAGGACTATCAAGATCAGCACAAGAATCCCACTCACGAATCGGCAAGGAGTTTCCAAGATAAACGGACTGACCCTTCATCTGTTTTGAAAGCGTATAGATTTGGCCTTGTTCAGAATCAGGATATTTCTCAAGAAGCGCGCGCATCTGGTCAGTGCGGGCACCATCTTCTACATTCAAGCGGAAGTTTTCGCGATGAGTGGTTGCGAACTCCACCTGGCTTAACAAATCCAATGAAGGACAGTGAGACACCGGACGGCTCAAACCTGTGAAGTGATTGAAGCCCACAGAGAATACAGGAACATCTTTATAACGATCTTCCAAGTCTCTCCACAAACGCACAGTGGGAATGCCCCCAATGCGCAAGATGGAATCACACTCGCCAGATTTCAAAACTTTGTGAATCATTTGTTCGCCCGAGCGAATTTGGATG
>JAGIAF010000490.1 GCA_017745015.1 Bdellovibrio sp.
GCATTGGCTCGATTGACGGAGGATGGTTGGGGGGATCGCTTTGAAGCCTATTGGAAAGGTTTGGAATTAGCGAATGCATTCCATGAGTTGAACGATCCGAAGATTCAAAAGCTTCGTTCAGAAGAAGATCTGCAAAAGAAAGCTGAAGCGGGTAAAGAAATGATCTCTTTGGATCAGGAGTTTTTCGAATGTCTTGAGGCGGGGATGCCACCAAGCGGGGGAATTGCCTTGGGAGTCGAGCGTTTATTTATGGCTCTCACCGGGGTGCGAAAGATCCGCGAGCTTTCAGTTTTTCCGAAGTAAAATGAACTATTTTGTGCATAAAAAAAGGGACCTCATGGGTCCCTTTCGTTTTTCCAGAAGACGGAAATTATTCGGCGCTGCCGTTGATATCTTCTTTAAGTTCTTTTCCGACTTTGAAGAATGGAAGTTTCTTCTCTTCGACGTTGATGATTTCACCAGTACGAGGATTGCGGCCTTTATAAGCACCGTATTGACGGTTTACAAATGAACCAAAGCCACGGATTTCGATACGGTCGTCACGCATCAACGCTTCAACCATAGAATCAAAAATTGTGTTTACGACTGTCTCTGCTTTCACGCGAGTGATGCCGGCTTTTTCAGAGATCAAATTAATCAAGTCCGCTTTAGTCATCTTCAGAATCCTTAAAGTATTGATAACACTCTCGATTATACAGATGCTTCGAGGGCTGACTACCACTTTTCAATGATTTAACTCAATGCTTCTTATACAAACCGGTGTTGAGCAGGATTTTACGGTAAGCATCAAGAACCGTCTGGACCATTTTAGGGGTATCAAAGAGGTCTACAACGCGCTGGCGGGCTCTTTCGCCGATTTCGTCCGCAGGCATGGTGCCTGAAAAGATCTCCACCAAAAGATTACTCATGGAGTCAACGTCCGCCGGTCTTAGCAAAAAGCCGTCTCTGCCGTCTTCGATAATATTGGCAATCGGGGAGACTTCGGATCCCAAAACCACCTTTTTCTGAGCCATGGCTTCCAAAGTCGATGGTTCAAAACCCGTTGAGCGCGAACCCATGTTCACGAAGACATCACCCAAAACGATATAATCTTCGATTTCACTGGATGGCACCGCACCCGTCATGATCACGCGATTGCCCAAAGCCAAATTCAAAACTTGGAATTCTACGTCTTTAAATTTGGGACCATTACCGACGATGATCAAATAACTGTTCGGCTTTTTGATCGCGACTTTTTCAAAAGCTTGAAGCATTGGCAAAATCTCGTTCACGTCAGTCATATCGTTGATCGTGACTGCGACGTGGGAGTTTTCTGGAAGTCCCAGTTTTTTACGAAGCTCCAAAGACTTTTCTTTCGGAGTTAGGTCACCCAGTTCAATTCCGTAAGGAACGGTGTAAGTG
>JAGIAF010000491.1 GCA_017745015.1 Bdellovibrio sp.
GAAGAGAGAATATGCATCACCGTTATGATTGTCACAATAGCTGCTCCCACCCAAGTGACCATCATCACGGGATTGCCCCACTGAGCTTTCGGATTTAGTTTTTTAAAACTAGATAAAACCGATTCTTTCAAAATCTTCTTTTCAAAAAACGAACTCTGCATAAATACCTGTCCTAAACTTTTGCAACTAAAAGCAAATGCTCTAATATCGGTCCCAAGGAAAGAGCGGGGAAGAACGTCAACGCGCCCACGATCAAAATGACTGCTCCCAACAAGCCGCCAAATAAAATGGTATCTGTTTGAAATGTACCCACGGAAGGTGGCGAAATCTTTTTTAATCCAAGACTGCCAGCAATTGTCAGTGCCGGAATAATGACAGCAAAGCGGCCTATCAACATCGCTATGCCAATCAAGATATTGTAGAAAACCGTATTAACTGAAAGACTACCAAATGAACTGCCATTGTTTGCAGCACCCGAAGTAAAAGCATAAAGAATCTCACTCAAACCATGAGGCCCCTGATGTCCTAAGCCAGCAAGTCCAGCCCTGGAACTCACGGCCACAGCCGAACCAATTAAGATTGAAGCACAAGGTGCCAGAACTCCAATCATCACCCAGGTAATCTCTCTCGCCTCAATCTTTTTTCCCAGATATTCAGGTGTTCGTCCCACCATCAAACCAGCAAGAAAAACGGTAAGAATCACGAAAAGCAAAATGCCGTACATCCCAGCGCCAACGCCTCCGAAGATCACTTCGCCCAACATCATGTTCAGCATAGCGATCCCTCCCGACAGAGGCGACATACTCGAAAGCATTCCATTCACGGAGCCATTCGAGGCAGAGGTTGTAAAGACAGACCATAAAACGGTATTCATCACGCCAAAGCGAGTTTCCTTACCTTCCATCGTTCCGAAACAGTATTCTGACCAAAGAGAGAGCCCTAACACCAGAACTATCATCACAGCCATTGTCCCCAACAGCACGAAACCTTGGCGACGTGATCCCACCATCAAACCGAAAAGATAGGTACAACCCGCCGCGATCGCGAGGATACTGATCAACTCTAAGAAGTTAGTTAAAGGTGTTGGATTCTCGAATGGATGAGCCGAATTCGTACCAAAGAATCCGCCGCCGTTTGACCCCAACTGCTTAATTGCAACCTGCGATGCCGCCGGACCTTGAGGAATCACTTGCTCGACACCTTCGATCGTTTTTGCGTGATCATAAGCTTTAAAGTTTTGAACAACACCCTGGCTCATCAAGGCAACCGTGAGAAAAACTGAAAGCGGCAAAAACAAATGCACAGTTCCGCGCACAAGATCCACCCAAAAATTTCCCAGATTTTGACTCTGTTTATTTGCAATTCCTCGAGCAAAGGCGAGCAACACCGCAAGCC
>JAGIAF010000492.1 GCA_017745015.1 Bdellovibrio sp.
GAATAACCTGATTAACCATCTCCATGCCATCAGTTCCAATGTCATCAAGACGACCCACGAATGGAGAAACCATCGAAGCGCCAGCTTTAGCTGCTAGCAATGCTTGAAGGGGAGAAAACACCAATGTGACATTAGTTTTGATGCCTTCGGCAGTTAGTTTTTTAACTGCGATCATGCCGTCTTCGGTCATTGGGATTTTTACCACAACGTTCGAAGCAAGTTTCGCTAGCTCTTTACCTTCGCGAACCATTTCTTCGTGTTGCAAACTGATCACTTCAGCAGATACTGGACCAGAGACTTCTTTGCAGATCTCTTTGATCACGGTGTGGAAATCACGACCTGATTTTGCAATTAGTGATGGATTTGTAGTTACGCCGTCAACCCAACCACGTAGATTGGCTTGTTTGATTTCTTCAATATCAGCTGTGTCGATGAAAAACTTCATGGGAACTCCCTTTAGAGATCAAATTGATAACATCTTTTTGTACGTCTGCGAGATTTAAAAATCAACCAGGCTTTTGCCCTGTTTGAAAAACTCGGCTTCCCTCGCAGGCAACGCCGTTTTTGAAATCTCACTCAGAGTTTTTTGATATATCGGATGTTCATACTGACCCCATGCTTCCGCTGCGCAGCGAATGATCAGAGGGTCGGTATGCAGTTGCGGATAGGGCAGAGTCAGACGTGGTGACATCAAAATCAAATCATCATAAGCCAAGAGCACCATATCCACATGGCTTCTTTGGTTTAAACCCTTGGATCCTTGGTCACAAAGTGACAAGACCAAGTGAAGGTGCTGATCCACGCTCATCATGGTTTCAAAGCGCATCACAAACTCAATGCGGGCGCTCAAATCAACGCGGGCAGGAGTCATATAACGTTTGTAGATGGAGGAAATGCTCAGAATATCTCCGCACTCAGAAATCTTTTGCAAAAGATCGCGAGCCTTTTCTTCTCCGCCCACTAAATCCAAAGCAACAAAAATTAACGAATTATGCAAAGCTTGTGACATGAACTACTTTCCGAACAGAACGTCACGAATTTGATAAAGACCTGGTTTCTTCTGCTTAGCTAACCATTGCGCAGCCTGGACTGCACCTTTAGCAAACACCGTACGATTCAAAGCCGTGTGTTCAAAAGTCAGAACTTCTTCATCACTCATTGAATAGATCTTGTGAACACCAAAGATTCCGCCACCACGAATGGCCACAGGCTCTGGACATTTCTTACCAACAGCTTTTTCAAGGTTCTCTTGCAGCGTGATTGCAGTTCCCGATGGCTTATCTTTCTTACGATTATGATGAAGTTCTTCAATTTGAAAATCAAAATGAGAAATGGCACCAAGAGATTTGAGGGCTTCATTCAAAACCGCAACTCCAAGAC
>JAGIAF010000493.1 GCA_017745015.1 Bdellovibrio sp.
AATCGTTTGAACTCTGAACCAAGTATTCCTTCCGAGCGAGGTTTAATCTACGAAGTCGCCATTGAGCCGACATCACAAAATTTTCTTTTCACTCTGGAAGGGACGCGCTCGATCTTTATGGATGCGGGCCGCGTATTTAGTTTAGGGCCGTCTGTGTTTCGCAGTTTGCGCCCGATCATGACGACGACGGTTTATCAAGGAGAGTGGATTGCGAATTATCAGGACTCCGCTCAGCCATCAGTGGCGGATCTTGAAACGCCGGAACTCCACGGAAAAGTTTTGGCCTGGGTGGAAGGGCAGCGTAAAAACACACGCTCCTTGGAGGAACGCTTGCAAGCGCTTCAGGATTTTTATTTGCAAAACAAGTTTGTCTATACGATTTCTCCCGGCACATATGGCGCCAATGACTTGGAAGAATTCTTGTTTGAACGTCGTCGTGGTTTCTGTGAGCACTTTGCGGGCTCCTATGCCACCTTGGCGCGGGCCTTAGGAATTCCTGCTCGGGTGGTGCTTGGCTATCAAGGTGGCCGCTATAATCCCGTAGGTGAGTTTTGGAAAGTGGGACAAAAAGATGCCCATGCGTGGGCGGAAATTTTCCACCATGGTCATTGGCAACGAGTGGACCCCACTATGTGGGTCGCTCCTTTGCGTTTAGCTATCGGTGCGGAGGAATTCTTCAGTCTTTCTGAAGAAGATCAATTGGCCTTCGCTAAAACTCCAGATTGGCGTGGAAGAAAACAGCAAGATTTTTTGTTGTGGGATCGTTTAACGTTCTTGGCCGATGATCTAAACTATCGTTGGAGCTATTTCTTGATGGAATTTGATCGTAGCTCCCAAGCTTCGATCTGGTCAGCACTGGGTAAGTACAAGATTCTGACGATCATTGGTACTTTATTCGTTGTGGCGCTCTGCCTGTTATTGGCAAGAGGTCTCTTCAAAGACAAACAGACACTGAGTGAAGAACAGGTTCTTTTGAAACTGATTGAAAAGTGGGGGAAAGAAAGATCAGTCGCGCGAGAAGTTTCGGAGCCGCCGTTGAAATACTTGCAGAGGCTAGAAGCTAAATCTCCGATTGTAGCAACGGTCCTTCAAGATTTTGCTAAGTACTATGATCAAAAAGTGTATGCAGGTAAATCTTTGGATAAGTCAGTTAGGGAGCTTAAATCCCGGTGGAAAAAGATTAGCAGGGGAGTTTAGAACAGGTACGGACCTAAAATGTATTTGTGATGTTCACTTTCGACGTCGGCAGTGAAATGATCTTAAATTTTTTGAAGGTTATCCGGTTTTCAAGTGTCATTTGTTTCCGTCTTAGCTCATTTCCAATAAACCGCAGTCCCAAAAGTTGCATGATTTGATGCGATGGGAGTACCAG
>JAGIAF010000494.1 GCA_017745015.1 Bdellovibrio sp.
GTCCTATCGCTTACTTGAAACACTTCATGGGCCCAGTGATCTTCTTGGCGCCATTGATGTTCGTAATCGAAATCGTTTCCCACTTGGTTCGTCCCTTCTCATTGGGTCTTCGTCTTGCGAACGTAATGATGGGTGACCACACGGTACTATCTGTATTCTTGGATCTAGTACCAATCGGCGTACCAATTCCATTCTATGTAATGGGATTGTTCGTATGCTTTGTTCAGGCTTTTGTATTTACTTTGCTTTCAATGGTTTACGTAGCATTCGCGATTGCACACGACCACTAAGAAGCAAATATTTAACCGTTCTCTAAAGGAGAAACACACATGAAAAAAATGATCGTTGCTCTAGTAGCTACTTTCGCATCTGTATCTGCATTCGCACAAGAAGCTGCACAAGCTGCTGCTCCTGTTGTTGCTAACTCTGACAAAGGCTTGGTTGCTTTGGCAGCTGCATTGACTATCGCAGTAGCGGTATTCGGTGGTGCTATGGCTCAAGGTAAAACTGCTGCTACAGCTCTTGATGGTATCGCTCGTAACCCAGCGGCTTCTGGTAAGCTTTTGATCCCAATGATCTTGGGTCTAGCTCTTATCGAGTCATTGGTTATCTACGCGTTGATCATCGCTTTGAAACTTTCTTAGTTTCACGCAGCTCAAGCTGCAGAAATAAGAAAATCAGAAATGATTATAAAAAGGCTGGGTTCATCCCGGCCTTTTTTGTTTCGGCCATCCATGGCCTCAACCCTGCGGGCTACGCGCAAAAATCCCCTCCTGGGATTTTAGTATTTCCACAAATCTTTTAAGCCCTTCATTTTTTCTATTTACCTTGCCCTAAGGACAACCTCGATAAATAACCTGAGGTTAGGATGAAGAACTGGCTTACCATCGGACAATTTGCAAAAGAGATCGGCGTTTCAGCTAAGGCGCTTCGTCTTTATGAAGACATGGGTCTGCTGAAGTCTCACGTGCGTGGCGAGAACGGCTATCGTTATTACGACGAGGCACAACTCGAGATCGCTCACCGTCTGAAAGAATTCAAAGATCTTGGATTTTCTTTGGCAGAGATTAAGTCGTTATTGCAGTCTGATCAACGGATCGACTCTGTTAAAATATCAGAAGCAATGCGAGTTAGATTGAAAATAATTTCTGAACAGGCCGAGTTGTTACAATCCCAAAAAGATCAGATCGAAAAAATCCTCTCCTCTTTGCAGAACAAAAACGAGCCGCTTGCGGCAGAACAAAGGAGAGCGATCATGAGTTACTATGGAAAAGTTTCTATTTTGGTTACCGGCTGTGAAGGTTTAAGTAAGACCGCTCAGCTTATTCAACAGTATTTCCACAATGCTGGCC
>JAGIAF010000495.1 GCA_017745015.1 Bdellovibrio sp.
GGGTTGAGCCTCTATGTTCAAAATAATCCGATTAACTTTTGGTCTTCACAAACTTTCTATGACTCAACAATTCCATCGTTGGTTGATTGGTGGCTGGTTGTTGGAGTCTTGATTGTGAGCTCTTTGATTGCTTGGTTTGGCTCTTATATTCCGGCAAGAACGGCTTCCGAAGTTCAACCTTCGGAAGCGCTCCGAGTTAAGTAATATCTAGACGCTCACTTGGAAATCGCGAAGAGCATCCGTTAGGGATGTTTTTAAATCTGTGCTGGCTTTGCGTTGTCCTATGATCAATGCGCATGGAACACCGAATTCGCCGCCTGGGAACTTCTTCATTTGAGTTCCTGGGATGACTACGGAATTCGCAGGGACGCGCCCTTTGTATTCCACAACTTTGTGGCCAGTGGCATCGATAATTTTTGTGCTGGCCGTGATTGTCACTCCGGCGCCTAAAACAGCACCTTCTTCGATGATAGCACCTTCAACTACAATGCATCGACTGCCGATGAAGGCATTGTCTTCAACAATAACTGGAGAAGCTTGAACTGGTTCAAGAACGCCACCGATACCGACGCCTCCTGACAAGTGAACGTTTTTACCGATCTGTGCGCAAGAGCCTACTGTTGCCCATGTATCAACCATCGTACCGCTGCCGACATAAGCGCCAATATTTACATAAGAAGGCATTAGGATTGCACCTTTTTCGATGAAGGACCCTTTACGAGCTAAAGCATGAGGAACAACGCGAACGCCATCCTCCTCGCTCCATTGTTTTACGGGAATTTTATCGTAATAACTGAAGTCCCCGGCATTCATCACTTCCATTTGTTGAACACGGAAGTAAAGCAAGATTGCTTTTTTGATCCATTCGTTAGTCACCCACGTGCCGTCTTTTTTCTCAGCAACACGGAGGCGGCCTGCATCCAAACCTTCAATTACTTCGAATATGCTTTTTAAATCGTTGGCCATCAGTTGATCAACGCGTCTGCCATTTTGAATTTCTGTATAGAGTTGTTCGACCTCTTGCTGCATGGAAACTCCTTATTTGTCGTAAACTTTCAGCGCTTCTTTGATCGCTGGAACGTGAATTTTAATAATGTCTTCAGCGATCTGACCGCGTTCTATTTCGTATGTCAGTGTCGGGCTTGTTCTTTCAATGCCCGTGTAAGTGCCTAGACAGCCCGGCGTTGGATAGCCAATATCGTCATCAATTTTGTACCCTGTGCGTTCAGCTAAAACCTTGGCAAAAGCATAGCAGTCGCCGTTGACATTTAATACGGGATGCCAAGAGTGAAGAGAGACGATGAGTTGTGGTTTTTTCTCTTCCACATACTTCATCAACTGTCTC
>JAGIAF010000496.1 GCA_017745015.1 Bdellovibrio sp.
AGACAGATGTAGAAGCCTAGACATCCCCTTTGAGGAAGGTCAGTTCTTGAAAGACTTTATTGCTAATCACAAGGCCTTCTCGAGTTAGTGACCAGCGGCCCTGGTCGCTTTTTACCCAGCCATTACCCATTAGTTTCGTCATGATGCTTGAAATCTGATAATAAGCATCAACCGGGAACTTTTCTTGTAAATCTCGCTCACTGAGGCCGCGCATTAAACGCATTGAAGTATGACAAAAGTCCGTAAGAGCTTGATGCATTTCTAAGACTTCAACTTGCTCGCTTGGTAAGTGAAGTGCAGGGGAAGTGTACTCTTTGCCTTCATGCTCAAGAATTTGCTTTTTGTACTCGCCAATGGAGTTGATATTCCAATAACGCGTGCCCCATTGCGATTCTTTGGAATACGAATGAGAGCTCAGTCCTAAACTCCAATATGGCTGATCAATCCAGTACAACATGTTGTGGCGAGATTCATAACCCGGCAAAGCAAAGTTAGAGATCTCGTATTGTTGGAAACCACGGTTCGTGAGTTGATCTGCAATAAAATCGAACATATCTACTTGTTCTTCCTCAAGCGCACGACCCTTGGAAAGCGGATGTCCTTCAGGAACTGTTAAGCAATAAGGACTGATATGTTTGGCGCCTTGTTCAACAGCGATGCGCACGTCATTCTGCAGGCCTTCAAGAGTTTGTGAAGGAAGAGCGAACAAAATATCGAAGCTAAAGTTAAGGTTGTGCGCTCGCAAAAGGTCCAGGGTCTCGAGTGTTTGTTTCGCGGAATGTTCGCGATGAACCAATTTCAATAAGCGATCATCAAAAGTTTGAGCACCCACACTGAAACGATTCACACCGTGATCAATGTACATTTTCAATTTATCTTTGTCGACTGTCGCCGGATTGATCTCGATAGTGATCTCTGTCTCGGGTCCAGTTGTGTAGCCATATCTACCCAGCTCTTTGATAACCGCTACAATAAGGTGAGCAGGGATCAAACTTGGCGTACCACCGCCGAAGTAAAGCGTGTCCAACTTTTGAGGCTGATAGTAACGATGCTTTTGGCGAATCTCTTCAAAAAGCAATTGGACGTACTGATCCGGCGGCAAAATCTTACTTTGCTCGTAAGTCGCGAAGTCACAATAAGTGCAGCGCTGAATGCAGTAAGGGATATGAACGTAAACGCCAAAAGTCATGGGAGTTATCTAGAGTATGTCTAAAAAATTTCAACTAAAAAACGGTTTAAAAGTCCTTTTGTTAGAGAGCCACAAGTCTCCCGTGGTCTCAGTTCAAATGTGGGTGAAAACAGGCTCTGCCGATGAAAAAAAAGGTGAAGAGGGAATTTCTCAC
>JAGIAF010000497.1 GCA_017745015.1 Bdellovibrio sp.
TGCAGTTCCCGAGCCCGAACCCGGAGAGCCTGATTGTTTGGGATCGAGCAGGGTCAGAGTCTTCGTTTCACCAATGATCGTTTCGCCTTTGATTAAAATCGAGTCCACATCGGTGCCGCCATCCGCAGCAACGGTGATTCCCCAGAGGGATGTCAGATCTGCTTTGGTTAAGTAGACATCAAACACTCCATCGGCACAGTTGATATCATTGGTCACACTGCCAAGGCTCGTGCCTGTAGTATCAGGTGTAACGGGCGGTGTCTGCCAGTTGTTATCGTTTAAACTAATACTGATATCTCCAACGCGCGTGTCACAGGTACCTTGAATGTGCGCATAATTTTGTGAATCGAAATCCTGATCAAAAGGATTTGTCCCTTTGAGTTGAGGCGCGGCAAGTTTCAAGCCTAAGGTAGAAATATTAACTCCCGGATCTTCACAGCCCGTGAGTAATAATGATGAAAATGCCAAGACAGTAAGGAGTTTTGAGCCTACGTACTTCATACCTAACTCTTCGACAAAGGGCGGTTAAGGCTTAAGGCTCAGAATGAGATTCTTGGGTTTACGAACTAGCTTGTAAGGCAAGTGTCTCAAGCAGAGACTATTTGCCCCATCCTTTTTCGCTTTCGATCTGCTCGCGAAGTTGTTTCTCGATACTTTCTGCAGAAACGACAGCTCCGCGTCCCACTCCTGGGCAGAATGCTTTGACGTCTTTTGCCCAAGACTTTGCATTCATCACTTCCGGCCAGAACGGCCATGTACGACATTGAGTAGGACGTGCTTCATAAACGCCGCAACCTTTGCCTTTAAGGAACATGCAATCCGTGTTTTTTGGATCTTCTTTCAAATGCCAGATGCCGCCGGTTTTCTCGCAGTAACGACGAGTGAAAGCAGATGTGCTGATTTTCAAGTGTTTCGCGAAACGCTGGCGATCTTCCAAGTTCAAATAAACGAAGCCGTACTCGCCATGAGAGGTGCAGCATTTGCCGGAGCCTGTGCACTCAAAACGAACGCCTTCGCGCCACCATTCTTTTCCAGTGAATTTGAACTCTTCCATTAAGCTCCCGTGCTTTCTAGGTAAGGACCGAAACGTTGTTTGAACAATTCAGGAACCGGAGTTTTCTGTTTGGTCTTAAGATCCAAAACGGAATGCACCATCGTGACCACTGAATGAACTTTATCGCCTTGAGTAAATACATACTTCATTTTGAACGAAGTTTCTCCAAAACTCGCAACCG
>JAGIAF010000498.1 GCA_017745015.1 Bdellovibrio sp.
AATACTTTTGAAGTCGATGCGCCGACTCGAGTTTACTATCGTCCGCTGACGTTCTGGTATTATTACTGCTTCTTTGCTTTGGGATCTTTGCTCTTTAAGAGTTATCACAGGGCAAAACGCTGGAAGTTTGTAGGTTTACCTGTGGCAGTAATTTATTTAGCGCTGTCGTCGGCCTTGATCGTGTTGGCGTTGGGATCTGCGAATAAGATGACACAAGCAGGGGGCATGTTGGCATTTGCAACGGCAGGTTGCGTGCTGATGCTTTCACTGTTTGCGAAGTACTGCGATTTGGAAAATTCCAAGATTCGCTATCTGATTGCTTCGTCTTATTGGGTGTATTTGGCTCACGAGCCGCTGCTGCACATTCTGGGCGTGATCTTTAAAACTTATCAATGGAATCTCTATGCCGAGATTACTTTCTTGATTGCGGCGACCTACCTTTTGAGCTTTGCGAGTTACAGCTATCTAGTGCGTGGCTCGTGGGTGGATCGCCTTCTGAATGGAGAACAGTCCAAGGTTAAGCCCGAAGCTCAGCCTGTAGCTGTTTAATGTTTCGTTTTTTTGCGTTTTCCAATCGTCGCATCCATACCTAGACGCTCTTGCAAGTCGTGAGAGCTCGCCACACGAATATGGTTCGTTACTTCACGCACACCGAAGGTTTGAACAGCGACATCTTCGCTCATGTAACGCATGCGCCGCTCTGGCACGCTTCCTTCTAAGGTGACTTTGCCACCTTTCACTTCAATTTCAATGTCAGTGGCATCAATCGCATGGTGTCGGGCTAAGGACTCTGCGATATCCTCACGAACCCTTTCATCAGTGCGCTTAAAACTGCGCGGTCCACGACCCACATAGCTGCGTTCGTAATTGGAACTAGCGACAAAGTCCCGAGGCAGGGCACGATTCGCATCATGAGTGTAACCGGTATTGTAGTCAGGGGAGGCAAAGTGCAGATGTTCATTATTGGCGCTGGAGTTATAGAACCCTGGATAGTTTCCTTCATTTGAAAAGCGCTCTTCGTCCTCCGTATTTCTACGAGTTCGGCGAGGAGCTTCTCGACGTGGTTCTTCTTCGTGATATTCTGCTGCTTCCGACATGCGTGCGGCAGATTCATTTTCGCCGTAATCCGTGCTGCGATCGCGATCTCCGTTGCGGAATTTTCTTTCTTGGTTTCTGCGTGTCTTATGACT
>JAGIAF010000499.1 GCA_017745015.1 Bdellovibrio sp.
GCCTTGAGAAGAGCCACACACCACCGCTGTTTTACCTTGTAGATCCCATGAGTTCATTGCTGCCTCCATGGAGAAATTCCAACAAAAAAAGGCGTCTTTTTCAAGACGCCCTTCGGTAAGTTAAGGTCTCTTTAAATTATGTCGCTTATGACGACTTCACAAGGTCTGATGTCCACTGTTGGATCATTGCCAGAGTTCCCTGTTTCGCGTTGGCGAATTGCACCCCGTAGGACTGATTCGCTTCGCTCCATACGACCTGACCTTGCACCTCGATGATCTCGTGACCATCGGGGCTTGCGATGCGCATTGTGACCACACCGCCTTTTTCCAGGGCCTGATCCGTGTTGAAAGACAAACCACCTTGAGAGATCGTGTTCATAGAACCGACCAACTCGCGATCGCCGACCATCACTTTGATTTGCGACTGCATTTTGAAGCGTTCGTGACGTCTTTGGTTTTTCGGGTCTTTCGCCATCGCACGTTGACGAAGAACGAACCAAGCCATCATCGGAATCATCATCAAACCAATAACCACACCGGCAGTAGGATTTGATCCACCCGCGCCCGGGCCTTTGTTGATAGCAGAAGAAACAAGGCCACAACCCGCAGCAGCGCCACCAGCTTCACTTGCCACCGAGCGAGTGAAAGTACCGTTACTGCTATAGTCCATAGCACCTTCTGTGGATTGAACGTTTTCAACCAAGTTAGAAGCATCGATACGTCCACCTGTGGAAACCAACCCGTTGAGCGAACTCACTTGATCTACTGTCGCAAGAATTTTTTGTTTTAGAAGATAGCCATTCAATTGCGGATCTTCCCGCAAAGCCAACGCAGCTACACCGGCAACGAATGGCGAAGCCATACTTGTTCCCGACATATAATTATATTTGCCGCCTGGAACTGTACTTAGAATCTCATTACCCGGACTGCCGATATGAACGGAATTCGCACCGAAGTTCGAGAAATAAGACAACTGGTCATTCGCATCAACCGAAGCAACGGCAATGCTGCTTGGAATGTTATAACTTGCTGGATACATCGGAGTCTGATCGATATTTTTCGAAGCATTCCCGGCGGCATTCACAATCAAAATACCGCGACTATAAGCATTAGCTAAGGCATCATATAGAGCCTGAGAGTAACCGCCGCCGCCCCAAGAGTTATTGATCAC
>JAGIAF010000049.1:0-268 GCA_017745015.1 Bdellovibrio sp.
GTTATACAGACATCCGCAATATTCTAGAGACTTCTAGAAAATTTAATGCCGCCAAAGGCATTACGGGCGTGCTGATTCTGCGCGAGGGGTATTTCCTTCAAGTTCTTGAGGGAGACGAAAAGACCATTCACGAACTTGTTTCTCGCATCAAGGTGGACGATCGAAATCACTCTCTTCGGGTGGTTATCGAAACCCATGGTGAAAAACGCCTTTTTGAGGATTGGGCTATGGCCTTCCTTGATGGTGATATCGAAATTAATACCACAAA
>JAGIAF010000049.1:278-11589 GCA_017745015.1 Bdellovibrio sp.
CATCGATTTCTTCGATGTGTGCTTAGAGAGCGATATCAACAAGCGCACTCTCATTATGCCTATGGTACGAAAATTCCGTGCTTCTGCGCCTTCTTTTCAATAAGTGAAGAACATCTAGACACCGTATTTCCCGCTTCTGTCGAAGGTTTCAACGAATTGTTCTCAGAGTGAGATTGATTTGAAATACCCACTCATCTGCCCCAACAATGATGACAGGACACGCGCAAAGGGAGCGGATATGAAAACTCTAGGATGGGTTTGTGTAGTAGCTTTAAGTTTAAATTTGGTTGCCTGTTTGGACAACCAAGGCGGCTCAGAAGTTCCTTCAAGCAATAACACCAATAATAACTTCGACGTTGAGACGGATCCAAATAACTCAGGTCCAAGCCCTACTCCCTCGGTAACTCCGACTCCTGCTCCAAGTTCTTTAACTTATATCGTTATCAACAAAGGGGAGGCTTTGACTGACTCCAGATCTTTGAATGTGGATCTTGGTTCTGAGTTCTATGCCAACTTCGTTAAGATCTCTGAGTCTTCAGATTGCTCGGGTGGTACTTGGGGACCATTCCAAGGTAACGAGGGATCTCAAGTTGTCGTAAGTTCAAAGACAAATCAAAGCGTTCCGTTGAGTGCGCAATTTAAAGATGTCGATGGTCGCGTATCCGACTGTGTGAGCTCGAGCATCGTGATTGATGAAGCCGGCCCACAAATCATCTTTGCGAAATACCCTTCAACCACTGTTGAAGAAGGTTCTGATGTTGAGATTGTCTTCACCGTTACGGATGACGGTGCGGGCGTTGACTCTGTGACTTGTGAGTTTGCCGGTGTGGCGAAAACCTGCGGCGCAGGATCTAACACCGTGAAAATTCCGAAAATGGTTGCGGGCACTTATACCTTGGCAGTATCGGCAACGGATAAGTTGAATCATGCTTCTGGTAAATCCATCACGTTCCAAGTTTCATCTATGTATAAGCAAATGGTGCAAAACGTAGGCGTGACGGCAGCGAACAAAGTCGACATCTTGATCGTGATCGACAACTCCGGCTCCATGGAATACGAACAGAAAAATATGGCCAGCCGGGTGAAAAATCTTTTGAGTGTTATCAAAGGTTTGGATTGGCAGATCGCTGTAACGACTACGGACCCACGTGACATCACTTTGGGGGACGGTCGCTTGGTTCAACTTTCAGGCAAAAAAGGTCAGTACATTCTGACTTCGGCAATGACAGATGCAGATGCGCAAGCAACTTTGGGTGCAACATTGCAAAGATCTGAAACGGGTAGCGGTTCGGAACAAGGTATCTATGTAACTTACAGAGCTATCGAAAGATCATTGGCAGCAAGCGGGGGCAACGTGAACTTCATCCGTCCTGATGCTCAATTGGCGGCTCTTGTGATCTCGGACGAAGATGAATCTGCTAATGCAACTAAGAACGACCCGCAAAGTTTATTGAACTTCATCAGTTCAACTTACAAAGGCCAAAAAGCATTCAGCTTCCACTCCATCATCACTCGCCCTGGCGATACAGCTTGTAAGGCAACGAATGGTTATGCTTACGGTTACCGCTACGAACAGATCTCTAAACTTACGGGTGGTGTGATCGGTGACGTGTGTGCAGCTGATTATGCGGCACAAGTTCAAGGTATCGCGGAAGGCGTAAGAAAAACTCTGAAAACAATTACGCTGTCTTGTACACCAGTGGTGGACTCATTGAGATCCGTGACTGTACTTAAAGACGGCCAAGCATATACTGCTAAAAACAGTTTGCAAGGTTTGAATCTAGTCTTTGATGATATGTTGCCTGTGGGGCAGTACCAAGTTTACTACTCTTGCGTAAAATAATATTAAAGAGATGAGCGTCTCAGAAAATGGAAAAGCCCGGTTTTGGCCGGGCTTTTTCTTTGAGATGGTTTGTTACTCTTTACCAGGAAGGCGAGTTAGGAATGTCGCCCAGCCGGTATTCTGATTGAATTTAAGGCCATGATAGCGCTCGATGTAGCCGCTATAGTTGGAGCGATCTGTTGGAAGCCAGATGGAAACACCCCAAGTTTTATCGTCTTGGTTTTGATCGTTAGCGATAACAAAGTTATTGTGCGCCTCGCGAACCGCTTGGAAAGCGGGAGTTGTAACGCCGTTTTTAGTTAAGAGATCAATAAAGTCAATCACGTCGCGGTAATCCCAATAAGTATAGTATTTGGCATTCTTTGCCGCGCGGACGACCTTCGGCATTGTCGTACTGTCTACGTTGCTGAGTTCTGATCCCAACTGAGAAATGGCTTTTTCATAAGGTGCCAGTTTCGACAAATCATAGGCAGACATCGTTACGTCTTTATTGCCGTAGATACCACCGTTGTATGCCGCTAAATATTCTTTAGAGAACATTTTCAAGACATCAGCGGTGTTAGTGTTGGCGTCCATTGCAGACCACTTAGACAAAAATGTCGAGTAAGGCCAACCAGCACCCGGCTCCACGTCTTGAGAACCCAAATAGTACTGAACTGAATCGGCCATCTCAGAGGCCACTTCTACCATGCCCATCAAGCAGGCGTCAGAAGAGTAAACATCGACTTTGTGGCCGATGATTTTCGCAGCTTCAGCCATGGCTTGGCCCAGTTGCTCTGTCGTTATGTTGTTGCCAGTGCGATCATCCCAAGAAATGTCCATGGGTTTGATAACGCCGGGAACTGACGTTAAGTGCCATCCGCCACCATGATCCCACACGACAACGAAGTATCTTTTGGCAGGATAGTTTGTATTAGCCCAGTCGATGAAGCGAACAAGTTCCTTATAGTCACCCATGTCAGCAGAACCAAGGTTTTGAACTACGGGGGAGGTTACTTTCTTTGTATCGTTATCTTTTTGAATATAAAGACGGCTGACATTTTTATTACGAGCGGAACCCCATTGCACAAGGATGTTCACCTTGTCAGAGGATCCCACTTCTTCCATTTGATTGATGTTCATTGCGCCGAATGAATCAAGGTTGTTAACGCCATTAAGGAAGACCAAGAAATTCCATTCCTTGATTTCTTGAGCTGCTGAAGCGAAAGACGTGCTCAGCAATAGAAAAGCTGTTACTAAAACGTGCGACAAGTGGTTCTTCATTTTTCCTCCATGAAAAATGTGTCAGAGGACCACAGAGTAGCACCATTTTGGAACTGGACTCACGAATGTTAAGGTCTGGAGTGGACCTTTGATGAGGCTAGATCTTTCTTAATCGAACTAAATATCTGTCAATAGATCCAGTAAGGTCTGGCAAGTAGACTTCATCACGCGACAGTTATCTTGGAAGCGTGCGAGTTGCAGACCGCCTTGGCAGGCGGCGATGAGTAGATTGGCCGTGTCCTTTGCTTTCAGACTTTTCTTAAAATCGCCGTCTTTAATTCCTCTGATGAGAGCTTTTTCTAGCCACCGTCTTTGAGTGTCTTGAAGTTCTGTGATTGACTTCTGCATTCTTACGGGAAGGGCATTGAAGTCGACACAGAACACTCCTGCGGGACAGATTTTCAAGTTGTCCTGCGCAAAGGAATAAAACATCAAAATATACTTTTCGATCTTTTCATAAGGAGAAAGTTCTGCCAGCTTGTCAGCCCATTGTTGAAAAGCAGCAGCGTAGTCTTCAATAAGAGCTAAGCCCAAATCTTCTTTTGAGCTAAAGTAATAATGCAAGCTGGCCTTTTTGATACCCAGCTCATTGGCAATATCTTGAAAGCTGAAACCATTATAACCCCTTAATTGGAGCTGGGTTTTGGCTATTTCTAGAGCTTGAGCTTTGGTTTCCAACTGATTTTCTCCCTTGCGCCACTGGGCGCAACGGGTTTATTCTACCTACCAGTAGGTAGGTAATCAAGCCTCTTGATAGAAATGAAGGATCTTCGTATGAAAATAAAACAAATGCGTCCAGTAGCCATTTTAGCAGGTTCTCGTACACCGTTTACTAAATCGCAGACAACTTATTCGCGAACATCCAATCAAGAATTGATGACTGCGGTTTTGCAAAACCTGGTTAATAAGACAAATCTTCGGGGCGAAATCGTGGGTGACGTATCTACTGGCGCGGTGATGAAGAATGCCGCTGATTGGAACATGACTCGCGAGAGTGTTTTGAGTTCCGGTTTGGATCCGCACACTCCAGGTTATGACGTGCAACGTGCTTGCGGTACAGGTTTGGAGACTGCTTGGCATATCGGCTTGAAAATCGCTGCAGGCCAAATTGAAAGTGGTATCGCTGGTGGTGCAGATACAAACTCTGACATCCAAGGTGTTTTGCCTCACGAGTTCACTTGGAAATTGATGGACGCGCAAAAAGAAAAATCTATGATGGGTCGCTTGGCAAAATTCGCCAAAATTGACATCAAAGATTTGAAGCCAAAATTCCCAGTAGTCGTTGAGCCGCGCACGGGCCTTTCTATGGGCCAACACACTGAAAAAATGGTGAAAGAGTGGGGCATCTCGCAAAAAGAGCAAGATGAGCTGGCTTTGGCGAGCCATAAGAACGCCGCGAAGGCATGGGATGCGGGCTTCTTTAATGATCTCGTTTTCGAATTCAAAGGCTTGAAGAAAGACTCTTTGGTTCGTGGTGATACCTCAATGGAGAAGCTGGCGAAACTAAAACCCGCATTTGATTTCTCAGGAACAGGCACGCTCACGGCGGGTAACAGTACCGCTTTGACGGATGGCGCTTCCGCAGTTCTTTTGGGCAGCGAAGAGTTCGCAAAATCTCACAACATACCCGTGTTGGCGTATCTGACGGATGCCGAAGTTGCGGCCGTTGATTATGTGGGCGGCGAAGGTTTGTTGATGGCGCCAACCTATGCCGTGGCGAGAATGTTGAAACGTAACGGTCTGACTTTACAGGATTTCGACTTCTATGAAATTCACGAAGCCTTTGCCGGCCAAGTTCTTTGCACATTGAAAGCCTGGGAATCCGAAGAATACTGCCGCACTAAATTGGGCATGGATAAAGCTTTGGGTTCTATCGATCGCAGTAAATTGAATGTCAACGGCGGCTCTTTGGCTCTGGGCCATCCTTTCGCGGCGACAGGCGGTCGTATTTTGATTAGCTTGGCGAAAATGCTTTCGCAAAAAGGTTCTGGTCGCGGTTTGATTTCTATCTGTACCGCGGGTGGAATGGGCGTAACAGCCATCGTTGAAAGATAGTATTCATTGTGACATCTGTCCGGGATCTTGTATGATCCTGGGCAGATGTTTTTGCGTTTTGTCTTTGTATTTTTATTTTCAATGAATGCCTTTGCAGCTGTACCACCAACTCAGCTGGAGATTCCTCCCGCAAAAACTCCTTCGCCCAATACCGTTTTCGATATGATGTTACAGCGAACGGGGAGCTATGTTGTGGCGACTCGTGACGGCGTTTCTGATCAAGTGATCTTGCTTGCCAATAAGATTGACCGTTTGTTCGGCGATGATCGGGCTTTGGATGAGTACTATAATTCGAGCCTTAAAGTGACGACGTCGAATTTGTATAACGCAAAAACCGGCACTAATAATTTTGGCGTGTCGACCTCTTTGAATTTAAGTCTTCCCAATTTGCGTGCCACGGAGAAAGCGATTCAACAGTATTGGACTCGTAAACCGAATGATCCAGCTGGTGAGCAGAAAATCACGCCGGAAGAATTTAAAGAAGTGAATCCTTGGGATTTTGGTTCTGAGCTTGGAGTGCGTTGGGTGAATCCGCCATCGCCTTTTGCGAAGGCTCGTGCGAATCGAAATTATCTGACCGGCACAGTGGTGCATCACTTGCGCTTAGAGTATGGCTGGGATTCTGAATATCTGTGGACCTCGCTGGCATCCTTAACTTCGGACTACGCTTATAATCCTTATTTTCTTTTGCGTTTTGTGAATCGCGGTGACTGGGCGATCAGCGATGATATCTTTAGGACGGCTCATGGTCCCTCCTGGATTTATACATTTGAAGATCGCAGCTTGGTGTCTTTTGATTTGCGCTTGGGCTTGCGCTCGTATGACAACGCTATTTATACCGACGTCTATTCGGCAGGTTTCAAATATAGAACGGGCTTTAAGAAGGTGGATTGGATCTTTATGGAGATCACGCCAGCTTATACTTGGACTTATAGCAGTGGTTTCACGCCGACTCCGACGATCAATCTGACTTTCGACTTTATCTATGGCAAAAAAGAACAATAAAAAAGGGAGTTCCGAAGAACTCCCTTTTTTAGGGTTATCTTTTTATACTTACTCCGACGGAGCCGGAGTGTAAGTCAGATCAGCCTACTTTTTAAGAGGCTTTTGGATGATATGGATCGCGTGACCCAACGTCGCTTCTGCGCACTCCATGATCGTCTCGCCCAATGTTGGGTGAGGGTGGATTGAAAGTGCTAGATCTTCAATTCTTGCACCCATTTCGATTGCAAGAACCGCTTCAGAGATCAAGTTAGAAGCTTCAGGACCAACAATGTGAACACCTAGAAGGACATGGGTTTTTGCATCAGCGATCATTTTCACGAAGCCTTCAGTTTCCATCATGCTCACAGCGCGGCCGTTAGCACCGAATGGGAACTTACCGATGATAAGGTCGTTGTGACCTTTCGCTTTAGCTTCTGCCTCAGTCATGCCTGCAGATGCGATTTCCGGATCTGTGAAGACAACTGCTGGAACTGTTTTCGCATCGTAAACGCGGTTCGCGCCAGAGATCACTTCAGCAACCAATACACCTTCGTGTGAAGCTTTGTGAGCAAGCATGGGTTGGCCACAGATATCACCGATAGCAAAGATGTTTTGAACGTTTGTTCTGCGTTGAGCGTCGACTTTGATGAAGCCTCGTTCGTCAACTGCGATACCCGCAGCTTTCAAGTTCGCTTGGTCACCGTTTGGACGACGTCCAACAGTTACAAGGATCTTATCGCATTTAACAACTTCATCTTTGCCAGCGATTTCAACTGTTACTTCGTAACCGTCTTTTACTTTTTTCTGAGATTTAGCTTTTGCACCGTACATGATTTTTACGCCGGCTTTATCAAGCTTACGTACAACCACGTTTGCGCAATCTGGATCAACAACGCCCGCCAACAAAGACGGCATCGCTTCGATCACAGTCACTTCAGTGCCCAATTTACGTAGGTAAGAAGAGATTTCCAAACCGATGTAACCGCCACCGATAACTGCCACGCGTTTTGGAATTTCGTCGAAGGCCAATGCGCCAGTTGAAGAGCAGATATCTTTTTCGTCGAATTTGAAACCAGGGATTTCAATTGGACGAGAACCTGTTGCTACGATGAAGTACTTAGCAGTGATTGCCTCAGTACCCGCAGATGATTTAACAGAGATCTCTTTAGAAGATTTGAATTCAGCGTCGCCCTTGATGTGGGTAACGCCGTAACCTTTAAGAAGTTGACCAACACCGCTAGACATTTTGTCTGATACGGATTGTTTCCACTTCACAAGTTGTTTCATATCTACGTTGATATCGCCTTTGATCATCAAGCCCATATCTTTGAAGTTATGTTGAGCTTTGTGAAGAAGGTGAGTTGCCGTGATCATTGCTTTAGATGGGATGCAACCCACGTTCAAGCACACGCCACCCAAGAATTCTCTTTCGATAACTGCTGTTTTAAAACCAAGTTGCGCAGAGCGGATTGCGGCAACATAACCGCCAGGACCCGCGCCAATAACTACTACATCAAATGCCTGAGCCATCTATAGCATCTCCACCAAAAGTTTACCTGGGTTCTCAATACGGCCGATGAATGCAGCAAGGAATCTTGCAGCCAATGCGCCGTCGATCAAACGGTGATCTGCAGTCATTGTGTAGTTCATCACTTTGATAGCTTTCAATTGGCCATCTTTGATAACTGGTTTTTCGTCGATTTTATACATACCAAGGATCGCTACTTCTGGATGGTTGATCACAGGAGTTGCGTAAGTGCCACCGATAGAACCGATGTTCGTCACAGTGATACAAGCGCCTTTCATTTCATCTGGTTTCAACTTGCCATCTCTAGCACGTTTAGAAAGGTCGATGATTTCTTTAGAGATCTCAAGGATGGTTTTTTGATCCGCGTTTTTGATAACTGGAACAACCAAGCCTGTTGGAGTGTCAGCTGCGAAACCGATATTGAAATATTTTTTGTAAACGATTTCACCGGCAGCATCGTCGATAGAAGCGTTGAACATTGGGAATTCACGAATCGTTGCAACCATCGCTTTGATAACGATCGGAAGATAAGTGATTTTTGTTCCGTTCTTTTCAGCGAAGTCTTTCAAAGACTCACGAAGTGCAACCAATGAATCAACCTTAGCTTCATCCATGATAGTGAAGTGAGGGATGATTTGTTTTGAACGCTGCATGTTTTCAGCAATACGTTTGCGGATGCCGATAAGAGCTACGCGCTCTTCAGGAGCACCTGCTTGGCCTTGGTAAGCCGGTCTTGGAATGGTCATGCCACCTGCTGCTGGAGCTTTTGCAGAAGAAGTCGTCGCAACTGCGCCACCGCCCGCGGCCAAAACGTCTTCACGAGTCACGCGACCCGCAAGACCAGTTCCAGACAATGCGTTGATATCAACACCAGTTTCGCGAGCAAGTCTGCGAGTTGCAGGAGTCGCCAAAACTTTTGAATCAGCTACTGGTGGGAAAATGCCCGCCTGCGCTGAAGCTACGGCGTGGCTTGCGCCCGTCGTTGTTGCAACTGGGGCTGCAGCTTTTGCTGCTGCTGCCGACTTGTCCGCCGTAGCATTTGCGGAGGTGGAAGCGTTCGCGGAGGAGGATGCGCCTGTCAAAGTGATCATAGTTGAACCAACTTTAACAACGTCGCCAGCTTTGAATTTCAATTCGCCAACAACGCCTGCTACTGGAGTTGGAACTTCAACAGTTGCTTTGTCTGTCAAAACTTCAGCGATAGCTTGGTCAGCTTTCACTGTGTCGCCAGATTTAACCAACCATTTTACTAGTTCGCCTTCAGTAACACCTTCACCAAGTTCAGGAAGTTTTACATCTTGTACCGCCGTCGCCGAGGCTTTGGCGGTCGCTGCTGGCGCAGCGGCTGGGGCCGCCGTAGAAGGTGTCGGCTTGTCCGCCGGAGCTTTAGCGGAGGAGGAAGCTGCACCACCGTCCAACGCGATCATAGTGGAACCAACTTTAACTACTTGGCCCGGTTTAAATTTCAAATCTTTTACTGTGCCAGCTACTGGAGATGGAACCTCCACAGTTGCTTTGTCAGTCAAAACTTCGGCGATCGGTTGATCTGCTTTTACAGAGTCACCTGGTTGTACCAACCATTTTACCAATTCACCTTCAGTTACACCTTCACCAAGTTCGGGCAATTTTACGTCAGTCGCCATGATGAGAAAGTTCCTTTCCTGTTGCGATAATCCCTTTATTTTCAAACACTCCCTTCTAGTTCGGGAGTGGGGCGTTTGCACTGCATAACACTACGCATAATCAAAAAGCTTTTCCCTCTGTGAGAAGGGCGAATTTACGCGGTTTTCAAGGTGCTTTCAGTTGAACTTTAGCGGGCTATCTTTTAAACCCATTTCTTGACTCGATTTTAGCGAATTCTGCATAAAAAATAAGCAAAGAAGTGACCGGGAGAGGTGTCCTATGAAATTTACTCGCAAACTGCATGAAGGAATTTTTCTTAAACGCTACAAGCGCTTCTTCGCCGATGTCGAGTTTCAAGGCCAAACCGTAGTGGCTCACGTTCCAAATACTGGGAGCATGAAAGGCGTCAATACAACCGGAATGGCGTGTTTGATTTCTGAAAGCGACAATCCAGAAAGAAAATTGAAGTTCACTTTGGAAATGGTGAAAGCACCAACGGGTTCTTGGGTTGGCGTGAATACAGCGACTCCGAATACTGTGGTCCGTGAAACAGTTTTGCGCGTGATCGGTACGGGAGCTTCTGAAAAAGGCAGCTTCGCTCATTGGGCAAACTTTGATGAGGCAAAACCTGAATACAAGATTTCAGCAGAAACACGTTTGGACTTCATGTTGAAGAAAAAAGACACCGGCAAAATGCATTTCATCGAAGTGAAAAACGTCACTTTGGGTGAAGACGGTGTTGCGAAATTTCCAGATGCAGTAACCGAACGTGGGCAAAAACACTTGCGCGAGTTGATGGCGTTGATGGATGAAGGTCACACGGCGGAATTGTTGTTTACGGTTCAACGTAGTGACTGCACAAGCTTTACCGCTGCCGACGATATCGATCCAGAATATGGTCGTTTGCTACGTGAAGCACAGAAGAAGGGAATGATGATTTCTCCTCACATCATCGACCTTAGCCCTACTGAAGTCACATTGTCTGAGACAAAGCTCAAAGTAGAATTATAAAATCAAGGGATGAGGTTTTTCATCCCGTTGTTTGCTCTGTCGTTAGGGCACGTTCAAGTTCAAGCAGAGAGCGCAGGCTACAAAGATGTGCTTGTGGCTTTTAAAAATGTTCGTCAGTCGTTGAAGCAAACGGCTGGCGCGAATTCCTGTGAAATACCTCAGCCATCAGAGTGTTCTTTTCAGGATTATTGTGGAACCCTCTCGAAAAATGCGTCTAATTTTATTCTCTATAAAAATGCGCAAGGCCGCGAGATTCCAAATTATCCTCTTATCAACAATGTGCGATTGATGGAAGTGTGCTTGCGCCAAGAATTTCCAGAGACACCAACGCAAGATCCGTTCGTTTATCCGGAGCGGTTCGCGAAAGGTGATGCCGCTTTGAAAAAGCTATTTCAAGAGCGTGTAGCTCAAGCACAAGAAACCTTCTTGGACGTGAAAGGAAAACTTCTTCAGTTTATAGAGTCGACGCGAAACGCGCAAAATAAGAATGAAATTGATGGAGTCATTCAAAGAATTAAGACTGTAAAAATGAGTGTGCCCGATGTTAAAGACTACCTGTCTTTGGTGGTTGCCGGTTGTGAGGGGCCCAACGCGTTTTATCATCCCAGTTATCACGCAATTAAAGTTTGTCCTCAAATGCTCAATTTGCCTGAAGCGACCTTATTCTCGACATTCGCTCATGAGTTGGGCCATGCTTTTGATCCTTGCTCCAGCGCCAAGAGTTTGATCAAAGACCAGCAGGGGCAATTAACTTTGCAAAAGGGCACTGAGAATTCACAAGTTTTAGCAGGGGCAACCACCGCCGACACAAATCCATTTAAGTCAGTGGTTGCTTGTTTGCAAACTGATACCTCTATAGGAGTGAAGGTTCCCTCTGAAAAACAGCTTTTGGCGAACGAAGATAATGAAATCAAGCAGATGACCGAAGATTTTGGCAAGCTCGATCCCGCATTTAAACAGTTGTACGTAGATAAGAAAAAAGAGATCAGCAAACAGTATAACGA
>JAGIAF010000049.1:11599-15240 GCA_017745015.1 Bdellovibrio sp.
TGCGGATTGGGTTGCCAATAAAACTCTTCAGCAAAAGTTAGAGACCCTACCTGATTCCGGATCAAAGCAGCGCTACGCATTTGAATCACAGGGGATGCTCTGGATGGAGTGTCCAGGTCTGGTTTCAACGGCCACTCAGAAAGTAAAATCAGCAGCAATGAAACAGTGTGGTCGCGCCGCAAACGCAGGAGAAGAGCCTATCACCACGGAACCACCTCATCCAAAATCCTCCGATCGTGTGAACAAGATCCTATTTTCGTCGGAAACAGTTCAAAAAGCCCTTGGATGCCAGGCCCTCAGTACAGTCAAAGAATGTCAGTGATTTTGCCTGCAGGGAAGACACTTTACAAAAGTCTCGTGTCGACGTTTCAGACACAAATTTAAAGTTTAAAGTCCTAACATGAGTGCTCCGAAAACCTCCTTGTAACCACTGGAGGTACGCGTGACACTCTTGAAAAGTAAAAACCTTCTAGCGCTTTTTGCTCTCACAATGACCTTGGCTGCCTGTGCACAAGGTGGCTTTGATACATCCTCTACAAAACTTGCTGACGATCCTGATACAGAGTCTTCCGCTGGCGACAATTCATCTGCCGGCGTTGTGCCTCCGGAGGTGGCGGTAACTCCGACGCCTACACCATCGCCATCTCCAACGCCGGATACGGGTTCAGGTTCTTTGACGGACTCTCAGATTTTGGCGAAGTACAGCTATGTTGATATAGGTAAGACGATCAATCAGAATATGTTGAAGAACGCTTTGCTTTATTATCACAAGAATCTTTCTTCGATCAAAAATGATGATTACCTTTCCGTTTTGGATTTCAGTTTGTCGTCAACGAAGAAGCGCTTTCATATCATCAATATGAAAACGGGTGAAGTGTGGAGTATTCACGTAGCGCACGGTAAGGGTTCTGACCCTGATCATGATGGCTACGCAAATTCTTTCTCGAATGTGTCAGGTTCCAATGCAAGTTCTATTGGTATCTATAAAACGGCAGAAACCTACTCTGGAAGTCATGGCTACTCTTTGAAGCTCGATGGTTTGTCAAAAACAAACTCGAATGCGCGCTCAAGAGCTGTCGTTATCCATGGTGCTGACTATGTTTCGGAGTCCAACGTTATCCAAGGACGCAGCTGGGGTTGCCCGGCGGTGACAATGAGCTATCGAACTAAGTTGATCGACATGGTCAAAGGCGGCAGTATCATTTACGCATCTGCTACAAATTAAAAAAAGATTTAGGTCGTGGGACTTTTAGGGGTTACCCTTAATGCATGAGCAAAAAGTTCCACGAGCTGATTTCAGAAACTTCTCAAGTTGTTCTCGATAAAGACCTCGAAGTGCGTTTGGCCATCACGTGCATGCTTGCCGGTGGCCATTTACTTATTGAAGATATGCCCGGAGTCGGGAAAACCACTCTGGTACAGGCCCTCGGAAAGCTGACAGGTCTTAAAACCCAACGCATTCAATTTACGATTGATCTTTTGCCAGCAGATGTTTTGGGCAGTCAGATTTTTAATCCGCAAGAACATAAGTTTACATTTCATGAGGGGCCGATCTTTGCGCAACTCGTGATGGCGGATGAACTCAATCGGGCCAGCCCGCGCACACAGAGTGCGTTGTTGCAGGCAATGGAAGAAGGCGAAGTTTCTGTAGATGGGACCACATGGACTTTGCCCAAACCTTTCTATGTGATTGCAACCCAAAATCCTCATCAGCAAACAGGAACGTTTCCACTTCCTGAAAGTCAGCTCGATCGTTTCTTGATGAGTCTTGAATTGAATTACGCTTCAAAAGGTACTGAGATGCGCATTCTGCAAGGCGAGGATCCTCGTGCCGTCGTAAAGAAAATGAAAGCACTCTTTGCTGAGGGTGAGTTTGCGACAGCCGCGGCTCACGTTGAAAAAGTTAGACTTTCAGAGACAGTGGCGGCATACATCGCCGATCTGCTAGAAGCTTCTCGTCGCGATGACTTTGAAGGAGCTCCGTTATCAACTCGTTCCGGCATGGCTTTGGCTCGCGCTGCGAAGGCCTGGGCGTTCTTAGATGATCGTGACTTTGTCAGACCCGAAGACGTGCAAAAAGTTTTGATTCCTGTTTTAGGTCACCGCTTGGGAGGAAATCATGGCATCAAAAGAGGCCGTGAATGGGCCACAGTCCTTCAAAGGACAACGTCCGTTCCTGGGTAAAAGCCCACGCACTTACATTTTGCCGACGGGTTTTGGCTTAGCTTTTGGGTTGATGGCCTTAACCTTGTTTTTCATGGCGGTGGGTTACGCCAACAACTTGATTTATATTTTCTTCTTCTTCCTGTTGTCTGTAGCGCTGACTGGAATGGTCGTGACGAATTTGAACGTCAACGCCGTGGATTTTTTAGAAGTCACGGGGAGTGATCTCATTGCCGGAGAAGTGGGGCGCGTGCGTGTGATGGTGGCAAACAGCTCACCATTTGAGCGGTTCCAAATTGAAGCGCACTTTGATAAAACTAAAAACAGTCTGCCATTCTCCTTGGGCTCCTCTGAGCGCTCAAACGTGGAAGTTCCCTTTGCGGCTCCTTCCCGAGGAATTCATGCGCTGCCACGCTTGATTTTACAAAGTAAGTTCCCCTTCGGCTTATTACGTGCCTGGCGGGTTTTTAAAGAACCTGGAATAGTCTTGGTATTGCCAAAACGCGCTGGAATAAAACAGTTTCCCAGTGGTTCTTCGGAAGATGTGCATCTCAATTCCGTCGGTTTGTTTCGCGACCATCGTATTTATCAAAGCGGGGATTCTGTTCGTCGCATTGATTGGAAAGCAAGCGCGCGCCGCCATGATATTTTGGTGAAAAACTTTGAAGAGCCTGAAAAACCCGCTTTGAGCTTTCAGTGGCAACAGACCGAAGGCATGGGAGATGTTGAAGCTCGCTTGTCTCAGCTCGCGCTGTGGATTGATGAAGCGGAAGCTCAGCGTTTCGAATATTCACTTCATTTAGGTTTTCGCAATATTCCGGCATCTTCTGGAAAAGAGCATTGGCGTACTTGTATGGAAGCTTTGGCTTTGGCTCAACCGAAGGAGCTTTCATGACTCGAACCTTTTTCTCGCAGAGATATTTTAGTCTCGCAGTGATTTGCTCTATGGCGATGGTGGCTTATGAAGTCACGCCATGGATGGCACTTTTTGCTTTCGGATTGTTGGTGTGGAAGTGGGGCGCTGAAAAATATCAGTGGCCTTTGCTGTCGCGTCGTTGGACGGGAGCACTGAGTGTTCTTTTGTTGGCGCAAGTTCTTCTTCAATTTCGAACCATTATCGGACAAGAGCCTTCTTACACTTTGCTGGTGGGACTTTCAGCCTTGCGGGTCATGGATTATGGCAACGATCGTGATCATAAGTTTGTGGTGTTGCTGTCGTTCATTCTGATTTCGGTCAAAGCTCTGTTTAGTATCGATATTTATTGGGTGGTACCTTCTGCATTCTCCTTTTGGGGACTTTGGTATTCTTTGTTACCAGAAAAAGTTCCTGCCCGTGGCAAAGCACTCGTAAGGATTTTTGTGCTATCCACTCCGCTGGCGGTTTTGTTATTCTTCGGATTCCCGCGCTTGGTCATTCCCTGGGCGTTGTCGCGAGGAAGTGCCTACGGCCAAATAGGTTTTACGGATGAATTAAATCC
>JAGIAF010000004.1 GCA_017745015.1 Bdellovibrio sp.
GATCGGGACAATCATCCGGAAATGGAAGGCGAAATCAGTATTGATCTGGCCAATCATCCCCTGGGCGTGATGGTCGGATACCGTGACTCAGATGTGAGTAAGACTGCGACCTCAAGTTTCTACCGGACTGGAGACTTGGCCACTCGTGATGACGAAGGCTACTACACCTTTGTGGGGCGAGCCGATGATGTTTTTAAATGTTCAGATTATCGCATCAGTCCTTTTGAAATTGAGAGCATTCTTTTGGAGCATCCGGCAGTGCGCGAAGTCGCCGTGATCCCAAGTCCCGATCCTTTACGCCTCAATGTGCCTAAGGCAGTGATCTTTTTAGCGAAGGGGATGGAACCCACTAAGGAGTTGGCATTGCAAATCATGAATCACTCGCGCTCGCGTTTGACGCCATTTAAGCGTATTCGCAGAGTGGAATTTTCTGATTTGCCGAAAACAACTTCAGGAAAAATTCGTCGCGTGGAACTGCGAGTGCGCGAGCAAAAACGTGTCGCCGCGAATGAGAAATCTCCTTATGAATTTTGGGAAGAAGACTTTAAAGCGATTCTTCCAGAGACTTGGGCGCAGGATCTTCCTTAAAAAAATCCGACACGGCATGGATGTTAAAATTAATTTGAAAGAGTCTGCGTTCGGCAAACGCGTCGGAATTATATTTGCTAAAAACTTGCTTCACAAAATTTTCAAGATCGCCGAGAAATTGTTCGAAGTTTTCTTCTTTCAACGCAAGAAGCAGGCTGCGATAGCGACGATCACTTTTGGGAAGTTGGCCTGCGTGGATCGCTTCCAGCAAACTTTGTTTGTGATATGCAAGAAGAACGTCGTTGCCTAAATTGTCGGGAACTCTGAAGGACTTGGTGAGCGCATGCCAGTGAATTTGTTCGTCAATCAATGAGGATTCAGCCAATTGTAAAGAGCGTAAGACCTCCAGGGCTTCCAGAGTATCCTCTAAAGAAACATTCAGAAGTAGCGCAAGTTTCAAAGGGGTTTTCTGAATATCGCTGAATCCAAGAATAGTAAGAAGACGTGGATAGATAGTTTTTAACGTCAATTTCGCAGGATCGAGAATCTGCTTCTGCGGATAATCCATATGAATGAGCTGGCGAAGACGACGTCCATAGAGGTCTCTTTGTTCTGCTGTACGAGCTCGGGAATACAAGGATAGAAGCTGAAAGTATTCTTTTTCAGAGTTATCGAGTTCTAAGTTTTCACAAAATAAGGGAATGGTTTCGGTGGTCAGATTTCTTCGCCCGACGATAATTTGTCTTAAGAAGGATTTGTTAGTGAGTCCCAACTCCTGAGCCCATGTTGCATAGGAAAATTCCGGATCTATCTGCTTCTTGTATGTATACACGTCAGTAAGAAAATCATTGATATTCAGATAGTTTTTTATATTCGGGCGAGGTGTGTTCATTGGAGAATTCCAGCATTTTATTTAGAACTTGTAAAGCGCTCTAGGGGTGTGCAAACGTGCGCACGCAGTTAGGTGGGGTGAAAAAAAATGCTGAAATTCGTATACTATTTAGTCATCGAATTCTAAGTGGAAGGATGGAAACGATACTGAATCGAGATGGAGAGTGGCGTCGCTTTTGCTATGAGCTTGTCCAACAACCAATTCGACCTTTAAGCATTCCGCAATTTCGCGAGCAGTTGAAGGCGCAAACAATGAACGAAAGGAATGTTTTTATGAAAGCAGTTTTTTTATTACCTCTTTTGGTCGCTACCAATGTGTTTGCCTCTACGGGCGATATTGGATCTGGAGGCGTATCCAGCTCAGTTTGTAACGATTCGGAGAAATCTTATTTTTTATTGTGGGAAACCGACCGGATTTCAGAAAAGTATGACTGTGAAGGTTTTGAGTCTGCTCTGTGCGTTGTGAAGGCTACGTGGAAGCATAATGGGGACGAGTATGTAAGTGTTTTTGGAAGTCTTGGAGGAGAAAGAGTAAACATGAAAGTCAGATTAGAGGACGACGTTCAGGGCAGTGTTTCCGAAGAGGATGGTCTTCTTGTTATTAAACAGCAGCCAGTACCTGCAGCAATTATTGATCAATATAAGTACAAACATCTGTTTGTCTTGGATAAGAATACAGGCAGTGCTGGCTATCGTAGTGAGAAGAAAGAAGTTATGTCGCTTTCATCGTGGAAGGTCCGTCGTACAGACAAACTGTCTTGCAAAAGAAGTATATAATCTTGAAAGGGTCCCAATGAGGACCCTTTTTTATTCATCAGTCCAGTCTTCCTTAGTGATCCCTGTCAATTGACACGTTTGAAATATCAACTGCATTCGCATTCAGATTATTTTAGACAATCCTCCAGCGCGAACCCGAGACATCTTCGATACAGTTATCTCAACCCCCGGATTAAACTGAAGGGCCTGCACCCAAAGCAAACAATTGAAAGGATGAATATGTCTGACGGTCGAGAACTCAAAGTGGTAAGATTGCCTCTGAGATCCTCAAGTACCGCCACTGCGGTGTCTGTGCAAGAAAGCGAACTTAAAGATGGAGCTCGTGAGCGCGGACGCTCAATATTGCAATCGATTCTGATGGAGATGATTGATCACGCGGATCATATTGTTGTGGATTATTCTGTCGGGGAGCGAACGACGATTTTCAAAGTCGATTGTCATCCAAGAAGTTTGGGGCAGCTGATTGGTTCTAAAGGAAAAAACATTAGTGGGATTCGTGCGGTGATAGCTGCAATGATGGCTCGCCAAGGAATTCGTGCGATTGTTGAGATTCCTTATATTGCGCCGGTAGCTGGGGATTAGCGAAAATAGAGGAATTTTGGCTTTGCCAAAATTGGCGAAGCCCCTCTCTCAGAAGTGCAAGTCTTCCGTGGCACTTCTTTTAGTGAGAGAGAGCCTCGCTTCATAATAAATCAAAAGCGGTTTGTTAAGTATGCTACGGCTGGGTGGCTAAAGTCGAATCGCTAATTTTTATGGTATCCATAAGAATAACGCGCCGTCGCCAAGGCTTTGGCGCGCAGGCGCGCGTCGGACCGCGAACGCGGATTTTCGTTGCATGGAAAATGGGTACAGCGTACCTCCTAAATAATGAGAAACTTCCTTAAAAAACTAGCAACATTTTTTGGTGTGGGGCTGAGTCCTAAAGCGCCGGGAACTGTGGCTACTGTTGTGACTATTCCCTTGGTTTTGCTTTTGAATTTGGCGGGACCAGTGGTTTACATGATAGCGACTGTGGTGTTGTTTGCGGTGGGTATCCTTGCTGCGCAAGCTTACGAGACCGACATGGGTGGTCATGATCACAGTGAAATCGTGATCGATGAGGTTGTTGGCTTCCTGATTACAATGGTTTGGATGCCGATGACATGGCAGGCCATTTTAATTGGATTTGTGCTGTTCAGATTACTGGACATTACGAAGCCTTTATTCATAGGATATTTAGACAAGAAGATCCAAGGAGGTCTTGGCGTGATGGCAGACGACGTTGCCGCTGGTATCGTTGCGAGCTTAATCATGCAACTTCTCTTTACCCACACCAATTGGTTGGGTTCACAAATCGTGGTTCCGTAAATGGCAGCACGAGACGAGAAGCTCCAAGAACTTATTAGATCCCTTCGCGACCAAAAACTCACAGTGGGTTTTGCGGAAAGTTGTACTGGAGGTGCACTTTCGGCATTTTTGACAGAGCAAGCAGGTATATCCGACATCTTTTTAGGCTCTGTGGTTTCTTACTCTAACGAGGCGAAGGTGGATCTTCTGGGGGTCCGTCGAGACACTCTCATGCAAGAGGGTGCGGTGAGCGAGTCAGTCGCTCGTCAAATGGCGCACGGAGTGCGTCGACAGCTTAAAACCGATTGGTCTGTGGCAGTCACAGGCATCGCTGGTCCGACCGGTGGAACACCGACGAAGCCAGTGGGCACTGTATGTATTGCTATTGCTGGACCGAGCTTTGAAGAATCTCGAAAAGAAAACTTTTCGGGAGATCGCAAAGCCATCCAGCAAGCATCCGTAGACTATTCAGTTCGTTGGCTGGCTGAAGTTCTCGACAGGAAATAAAACGGCAGCCCCGCTGCTCAAACAAAAACAATAAAAGTGTTGTGGTAAGTACCACATAAAAGAGAGGGATACGCAGATGGCAACAAATACAGCTGTGGCAGATGCAAAAGCACAAAACGAGAAAAACAAAGCCTTAGAATTGGCCGTTTCGTCTATCGAAAAGCAATTCGGTAAAGGTTCAATCATGCGTTTGGGCGCGAACGATTCTTTGGTTAAAGACGTTGAAGCTATCAGCACGGGTGCATTGAGCTTGGATTTGGCTCTGGGTATCGGCGGTCTTCCAAAAGGTCGTATCGTAGAAATCTACGGGCCTGAGTCTTCTGGTAAAACGACTCTTTGCTTGTCCGTTATCGCTCAAGCTCAGAAAAAAGGCGGCGTGGTCGCATTCGTAGATGCTGAGCACGCTTTGGATATCAACTATGCTCGTAAATTGGGTGTGAACACTGAAGACATGTTGATCTCTCAACCTGACACTGGTGAACAAGCTCTTGAAATTGTAGAAACTCTTGTTCGCTCTGGCGCTATCGACGTATTGGTTGTCGACTCCGTAGCAGCATTGGTTCCTCGTGCGGAGATCGAAGGCGACATGGGTGATTCTCACGTGGGTCTTCAAGCTCGTTTGATGTCACAGGCTCTTCGTAAATTGACAGCGGCTGTGAATCGTTCAAACACTCTTGTTATCTTCATCAACCAACTTCGTATGAAAATCGGAGTGATGTTCGGTAACCCAGAAACGACTACGGGTGGTAACGCGTTGAAGTTCTACTCTTCTGTTCGTTTGGATGTACGTCGTGTGGGCGCGATCAAAAACGGTGAAGACGTGACTGGTAACCGTACTGCAGTTAAAGTTGTGAAAAACAAAATGGCTCCTCCGTTCACTAAAGTTGAATTCGACTTGATGTACGGCGAAGGTATTTCTGAAGAAGGTGACTTGCTGGATCTAGCAGTGACTGCAAACATGGTTGAAAAATCTGGTGCATGGTTCTCTATCAATGGTGAGCGCATGGGCCAAGGCCGCGATGCTGCTAAAAACTTCTTGAAAGAGCACCCAGAATACATGACTGAACTTCGCAACAAAATCTTGGCAGCGAACGGTATCGGTAAACTTTTGATCGACGCTGAAGGTAACAACGGCGAAGACCACGAAGGCACTGAACCAACAGAAATGCCAACTGAAGACGCAGCTCCAAAAAAAGCTAAAAAAGCTAAGCACTAGGGCCATCTGGCACCGCAGTGCCGGAGCGATGGTCGTCGCGCAGGCTGAAGCAGTTTGAATTTTCAAAACCCGCCTCGAAAGAGAGCGGGTTTTTTTATTGTTTAGGACTCAGGTCTAGGTTCCTTCATTCTTGAAGTAGCAATTCCGATAAAGAGGGGATGAAGAAGTATGTTGAACACAAAGTATTTAGCGAAGAGTTGGAGTTGTGGTTTTACCTCCAATCTTTGAAGGGAATCAAACTAGGGGTTCCTGATGGCTATTACTGCGTGGAGTTTTTGGATACTTCTGAAGGTTTACGCTTCCGTATGATGCTGAGATTCTCTGAGATGAAAACCCTGGGTCGCGTGTTGTATCACCGTCCCATGGAACCGCGTTTTTACTTCTATGTAAAAAACGATGAGGTTTTTTGCATGGGAGTTGAATCTCGTTTCTTAAGATCTCGCGACGAGATTGTAGCTGGTCAGTGGCAGATTCAAGAGTTTCGTGACAGACTCTCGCCGGCAGAGGGCCCTAAGCATCACTTTACCTCAGAAGACTATGCAGCGGCTTGCGATGCCTTAGTCGAAGCGCTTGTAGTGCAGTCTAAAAAAATCGCCTAGATTTTGGCATAAAAGATAATATCCCTGCGCCCTAGTTCCTTTGTAAAATCTTGGACTATCAAGTAACGAAATGATGACACTCTTTAATGGAAGAAAATCTTTCCCGTGAATCAACTCGCTGAAAGCAAAGGATCGATCTTCTCGTAAATAAAATAACGGAACCGAGGTTGTTTGTTGTAAATCCGTTGTGGAGCAGAAGTAAAAGCCATCTTCCATGGCGCGAAACCAGGGCTCTCCAGCTAGATCTAGAATTGAACTACGTTGCAAAAGTTGATAAAGCCGATGGCAGCATTTCGTGTTTTCGATTTCTGAAAATTCCATGGGGAACTTACATGAAAAATTCATGCGTTGTTCAAAGAAGGCTCTGGTTTCTATAGCGAAGAAAGCTATGCGAGCGGCGGACCTTTAGAAATAGTAGGCGTCGTAGGGAGCTTTACCTGCGAGGTGGACTTTTTCTGGTTGGCTTTGATAAACGCGGATTTCAATGTACTGAGGTTGGATTACGACCACCACGGAGTTCATATATCCCAAGCTCTTCAGTTGGTGAGGTCTTACCACATGGGGAAGAGCATCTGACAATGGGAATTCTTCGAGCATGTTGAGAGTGTTGAATTCACGAATGGCTTGCTCCATGCGCGGGTCGATGACTGCGGAATCCATGTCACTGGTTCTTTCATAGGCGCGACCATTCACGAAACTTCCGTACAGAACCAAAGGTCCTTTAAGACCTTGTTGTTCAACGAATTGGTATTTCATACGAAGAGAAGAAAGCAGAATGTCGCTTCCTTCAAGTACCACGGGAGCTTTAGTGATCTCTTGAACTTGCTTGAAGTAAAGGTCCAAAGTTTTTTCCACAGAGGCATTGCGTTTATTGATCATGTTTCTGAAGAAGCGAGGAGCATCGACGTATTCCGTGATCATCATATCCAGATGACGTTTAAAGAATTTGTAGGGAGCATCTTTGGAGTATTTCAAAAGCTTTACGTCATTATAGATTTCAGAAACGAGGTCGATCATTTCTTTCTTTTGCTCAGGAGTCAGGGCTTTAAAGCGTGTCTTCACTAGATCCAAAGAACTGCCTTTTTGATCGATGACATCAAAGCTCATCACTTTTTGATAGCGGCTCATGGCTGAAGAGACTTTTTCTTTATTTACCAATTTTGCGATTACAGCAGCGTACTCAGGCGTGTGAGAAGCGGCCTCGGTTTCTGGAGAGAACTTCTCCGACAAGATGTATTCACAGACCGGTTTAAAGGCATAAGCGTGGCCACCCAGCAATACAACGGCTGAGAAAACAAGAGTATTTAGAATACCTAGTGGCAGACGCATACGGGCTCCATGACCGAAAAAGTTAACCTCTGGTTTTCCTCAGCAAGTGATTTGCCACCCTCAATAAAGCCTCCTTTGATTTGACATACTTTCCTCTGTCAAACGATTTACCACTGGGCTGATTCAGGGATTTTTGTTTAAATCCCATAAATCGATATAAGGAGTTCCATATGAAGCTAGTATTGGCAGTGATGATGTTAGTGGGTAACTTTGCATTCGCGGCAGACATGGGTGATGTGATGTCACAGGGTAACAAGATGGTCGATCAAGCAAAGGCCAAAGCTCAAGACATCATGGCGGCCTGCAAAGAGGATAAGGTTAAGTACTGTGACAAGTACAATGAGATCGAAGCATTGAAGCAGTGCTTGAAGATGAATCAAGCAAACTTGTCTGCGGGTTGCAAAGCATCCATGGGTTTGAAATAGTCGAAACGTATTTTTGTCTTTTAAGAGTTAGCGGCAACTTTTTGAGTGCTTCCGCGCAGACCTTTTTTCGTTTTCTTAATTTTCTTTACTGAAGCCGCCACTCTTTCTGGTGAAGATTTCTTTTTTGTAGAAGCTACAGCTTTTGGTTGTGAGCTCTTTGTCGCTTTTGCAACGATCGTTTTGATCTTCGATTCTTTCTTTGCGACCACAGGCGCAGACTTTTTCGTAACTACATCACTCTTTGAAGCCACACTACGTACTGCTTTTGGCTTTGGGAGTTTTTTGCTTTCCGTGCGTTGAGGAGGGTAAGCTTGCCAGCGACTTGCCACAGTTCTTTTCTTTGAAGTGACAGTCTCGTTGCTCTTTTTGCTCTTCAAGCGAACAACCATCGGAGCCGCAGCAACTTTCGCAGATCCTGCTTTCAATTTGGATTTAGATTTCTTTTGTGAGTACTGGCTGGTGCCGACATTTTTAGATAGTTGAGAGTGAAGCTTCGATTGACGAGTGAAGCCCGCGTCGATCTCGTGATTTAGATCAACGGCGAATGCGAGGTTGGGAACAATCGCAATTAGTATCAAGAAGATGCACTGTCTCATTATGAATCCTTGGTGTAGACCATCCAATTTTGAAAGTGCAATCGCGATGCCGTCTATAAACAACTACCAGTGATTTGATTGAAAAATTCTGTGGAAGTTTGTGACAGTGTCTAAAACAAATTAGACAGTATAAGCATACATTTTCAGAGTGAGACTTGGACTCGCTGGTGTCAGGAAGTATCTCGTCAATCAAAGCTTCATTGTGAAACACCGCGCGAAGGTGCATTTTGACTCTTACAAACTGACCAGAGTGCTTTAGATTTCAATAGAGTTCCTTGAATCCTTGGCAAGGTCTTTGTATACCGACCCAGCGTACGAACAGATGAAAGGAAATCAGATGAGAAAATTTCTAGCAGCATTTGCAGTTCTCGCAATGGGTGCTTCCGCAGTAGCAGGTCCTCACCACGGTCATGGCGGCGGTTATGGTCCGCGTCCATATCCACCACCACCTCCTCCACATCATGGCGGCCCTCATGGTGGCGGCAGCGACAGTAACGAAGTCGCGTCTATCTTGAGCGCATACACTGGCGTGCTAATGCTGACATCGGCAAGCATGTGTGCAAGTGATGCAGGCTGCGCTTACAAAGAGATTATCGTGGATTCAAAAGACGATGCTGCTTTGTACATCGCAACGGAAGGTGACGTGAAGGGCGTAAAACTCTCGCGCGCGTTGGAACTTCTTCGCGAGATGGATCCGGCAACACAAAGCTCAGATCTTGAGCTTGCGGAAGATATCATTAACTTCTAAGCGGCGGTAGCCGAGCAGAGCTGTAGCTGAAGCAGCATAAAAAAACCCGAGATGACCTCTCGGGTTTTTCTTTGGCACCAAGTGCTTGGTTTTGATTTCTAGAACAAGAAGCGGCCAGTAAGACCTAGAAGAACGCCATTGTATTTATCAATATTCAATTTGTCTTTGTTCAACATTGTCGCCAATGCAACATGCGGCAATAATTCTACATATTGATTTACAGCTACTCTGAGTGAGCCAGTAAGAGTTAGGAGCTCAGAACCACTGCTTGTGGTTGTGCCACCGTTATCGCTCACGCTTTGAGATGAATACATATGCAGGTAAGTAAGGTCCACATTGGGGTGGAAGTCGTTCTTGAACTCAGTGAAAGCAGAAAGTGAGTATTTGTTACCGTGCTTAATCTTGCCTGAGTCACTAGTGTCGTTTAAATCATCAGTTTCAGAGTATTTACCTTCTTGATTCATTTGGTATGAGCCAGAGAAGCCCCAATCAACGGCTTGCTCAGGGAATACTAAACCAACTTGTACCAGCAAAGCATTTTGACCGCTGGCTGCATTGTTGTCCTTGTCTCCGCTAGTGTCGATACTCACTTTCTCTTTATCCGGTGTTAAATTAAGAGCACCACGGACGAATAGAGTTGGTGTACCGAGATCAAAGTTGCCTTTGTAACCCAGTAAAATTGATTGAAGACCACTAGTTTTGATTGTTGAGCTTATATTTCCAAGTTCAGATTTTGATTTAGAACTCAGGGCTTGCAATCCGAAACCAATGGCTTGAGTGTCAGTGAGGCCATAGAAGTATTCTGCGCCAATAGAGGCTCCTGTAGCATTTGTTTCAATGCCAGATTCAGTTTCAGCGCTCACAAAAATAAGATCAAGAGTCCCATTCACTTCGTTTTGAGAAGCTGCTGGATTTAAGTTTTGTTGAACCATTGTCACGGCCATCGCTGAGGACGTGAATAAGCTTAAAAGCGCGAAAATCATTTTCATACGATAGTTATCCTTTTCTATTCTGGAACAACTATCTTTCTAGAGTTTGATTTCCTTGTGAAGAGAATTCTTTGTGAAAAAACAAACAAAAAAGCCCCGAAGATTCGGGGCTTTTTTTAAACTCTCTTAGCGAGCGAAATTTCCGTAAATATAAACAGGGTCTTGAACCCAATTGCAAACCTGGAACGGCGGGTTATCATGGTCACCTTGATACCAACGGCATTCGCGACGTTGACGCATTTCGCGTAGGATTGAAAGACTCAGTTTGGTAACACCGTTCTTTTCTTTGAAGTCTACATACATACTGCGGCCTTGAACCATCAAGGAGCAACGACCCGAGTTGAAGGCAAACTCAACAGCATCGAGGTTGGGATTCGTTTTCTTTCCTGTGATGTAAACTTTCGTCAAATTTCCGAAAGAAGAAGCGCAGTTGTTATTTAGGATATCTGTGCCCATAGCATTGCGATAAGTAAGCACGGCTTTGGAACCTTCGAAGGTCAAGATCAATTCGCCAGGAATGCCATTGAAAGTTCCTTTGTAAATGCCTTCGTATTGTTTTGCTTTAGAAAGATATGCGTCTGGAACGCGACCGTTTTTTATATCAACAACTTTACAACCAGCGACTGCCAGCAGAGCCACGCCAGCCAAAAGAATCTTAGCAATTTTCATAAGTACTCCCGTGGCGGCTGTTAAATCATAGGCTCCGCGCCAGGGCAAAAGGAAAAAACAAAGGCGCCTATTTAGCGCCCTTATTTCTTAACTAGCTTGCAATTTTCTTTTGGGAGGTCATATCCGCGACGGCCTGGCGTCGCATATAATCGTCATAAAGGGGATTTCCCAGGTGGTCCTCGTAAACCTCGGTCCATGAGGTATTTGCGGTGAAGACCACCGTGGCATAAAGTTCACGGCTGCCAAAAGAGAATCGCTTCTCGCGACCCGTGGCATCGACTCCACAGAAAGTGTCGTAGTCAGGGAACCGCGAGATAAATTCTTGAGTGCGATCGTGATTGGATCCCGACAGCATGTCATCAAGGAGATACTCGGTCTCTGATATCTTCGCGAAGTGGAAGATGGTGAAGTGACGGGAATTAAAATCCCCGAAGGTCACCGTCGATTTAATCTGACCGTATAACTCAAACGCATTTTTGGCTTTAAATACTTGTCCGATGTTCATACCAGACTTATCGGCTGCCAAGACTTGAGTCTAGAGTCGTATTTTAAATCCTTTAATTAATGTCAAAGTTGTCGACATCAATAAGAGTAAGGCGCAATCCATTGAGTTCCCGCAGCGGTTTCAACGGACAGTCCCATGCCTTTATTGGATGGATCGGGTTTGAGTTCAACATCGTAGACCGGTGGCAGCTCATGGCGAATGAGGCAAGGGGTGGCTTTATTTCCCGCAAATACCAATTGCTGTTCACTGTCGATACCAATGCCTTTTCCAAACCAAGGATCGCGAACGCTTTTTTGAATGTGGCAAGTTTTTTCAAATTGGTGAGTGTCTATTTTAGTTGGAGCGACACTTGTGTCGAATGTTGAAACCTGCGCGAAAGTGAAGTCGCGAATATCGTGGCCCGCGAAAACTTTGAAATCATTTGTGTTGTAACCTTTAAGGTAGAGATCACCATTCTTTGTAAGTTGTACCTCAGTTTGTAGGCCCTGGAGATATTTAACTGATTCGGGAACTTGAAACTCAATGGGTTTAAATGAGTAAGTTTGTGTGGAGTGGATATCGTCAATTTCTTGCAAGGTTACGGTTGCAACTTTTGCTTCACCACGACCATTCACAAGATAGAGATTGTCATAGGTAAGACCGCCGGTCCCATTCACCCAGCCGGAAGGATCTTGCATGTCTTCACGGAGAATGAAAGTTTGGCGATCTAGTTGGTGACCACTCAAATAGACTTGCCCTTGGTTGTTGAGGTAAGCGGTATCGCCATAGCTGGCAAGAAAGAAGCGCTTCCAAATAGTGTGGTTCTGTTTAGCAGAGTCGGTTTCCATATAAGGAAAGGGAGCTAAAATATAATCTAGTATTTCAGGACTAAACTTTACCCAATACATTTTCCCATTGGTGTCTTGGGCGACAAAACGGCTGCGCCCAGACTCATTTGGCAAGGCGATTCGAGCGGCCTCGCTTACTTTGATGTCGTTATTGAAAATACTTTTGTAAAGAGGGCCCATACCTGAACGAGGAGTCCATGTCAGGAGGCGTTTCTTATTTGTGAAGAGCAAAATTCCAGAGTTACGAACAGAGAATTCAATTCGCTCTACGAGTTCTGAGTGATCTTTGAAGGAAATTTCCAAGGGCAGAAGATCCTTGGTGAATGGATGAAGAATTTGAAGTTTATTATTCTTATCCAATGTGATCAACATATCAGAGTGAGCAGAAAGAGATGCTGGCAACTCATTAAAGCGCGTGCCAAGTCCTCCTAAGGCCGAGCTCATAAGAAACTCGCGGTCTGCGGAATTCAGGCCAACTCCGAAAATTGCCAAGGCTGACTGGAAAATAACATTATAGGAATAGGCACCAGCATGCTCACCGACGTCAAAGGCAGCATCGCAGCCACCTCTAGTACGAGGAATGTCGCCACCAATACATTCGACGTGAATATTAGCTGTCTTTTCCGAGTGGCGAGCTTCATGGATCAGAGTCGCAATAGAGTCGAGCGGATCTTCCATCAGCATACCGCCGCCTAAGACAATCGTGCGATCTCCCAAGTTTTTCGCAAGAGCGTTTGTTTCAGACAAATCGAAGTACATTTTATCAACTTGTTTTACGAGATATTCAAAAGGCTTCGTCAATTCCGCTTGAATAGTTGGCAACCAATTTGGCGGCGCTTGGAGGCGTGTCTTATCCATTAAAAGCAAGAGTTTACCTACGCCTGCAGTGATTTCAGTCGAACAACCTTGCGCTTTGTCAGGAAGGGTCAGGTGTAGACGTCTTTGAATGTCTTTGTACTGAGCCTTGTTTGGACAGGGCAAAGTCTTATAGTCATTTACACTTGCGGGTCCCTGTGATGGGCTCGTAGAGCTGAAATCAGAACTTTCAACAGAAGTATTTTGGTAGAGACCCAAAGAGGCTCCAGCAATCGCTGTAAAAAGAAAGAGTGCGTAACTAGCGAGATCCGTTTTTTTCATTTAAGACCTCCATCAATAGTTCTGGCTCTGACTTCATGGAAAGACGGACTACACGATTATCTAATGTCGCGTAGTATTTTGTGATCTCACCCGCAGGTAAAGATGACTTTAAATTTTGAAAGGCTTGGCGTTGAACCAACCAGTGCTCCCGGCGGTTTGCCAAAATACGTTTGTATATCTGAGCCAACTCTGTTGGGGGCACTGAGCTCGGAGAACGTCGTTGTCCTACTTGGGCAAGGGCCTTTAATACTCCAAGGCGTCCTGTAACTTCTACTTGAACGTTCGAAGTGTAGGGTGTGAAGAAGCGTTGTTCCACCGCTGCGCGAAGATCTGCAGACCATGGACTACGCAAAAGTTCGTGATCAGTAAAGAGGTGTTTAAAGAGTTTGGCGCCTTGTCCACTAGCCAGTGTGTTCGCAAAGGGCTGCTGAGTTGTTGAAGATGAAGGAGCTGGTTGAGTCGGCGTTACTGCGAATGTCGTCGCCGTTGAAGGTGGGGGAAAATCTTCTGTGATCTCTGAAGCAGTTTGAGGTTGTGGCAACCGCAAGAGGTGGCTTGTTGATTTCGGTGTGCCGCTGTAATTCCACGCTCGTCCAGCTAAATAAGCGAAAGCGAAGATCAAAATGAAAGGTACGACTTGTGGAGTTTTGAATTTCTTCATTTGCTCCGTATCGGAATTTTTCGAGAGCAACTGCAGGTCAGGACACTGGACCTTGGTGTAATTTGAGCATAAAAAAACCCGCCTTCGGGGGAGGGCGGGTTTTTTAAGTTACGGCTCTTAGAGCGACAAAACTAGTTTTGTGCGCAAGTAGAGTAGCTGTAGCCTTTAGCGATGCAAGAGATCAATGCTGCATTTGATTCCAATTTGTGTTGGCAAAGAGCGATTGCAGAAGCGTAGTTCAAACCTGCATTGTTTTTGATGATTTCAGAAACGTTACAAACTTTTTCAGAAGTACGGCACATATCAGCTGCAACTTCACGGTTACCTTGAGCTGCGCCAGCCATCATTTCAGATACGCAGTTAGCAGAAGCGAACATTGGAGCAGCGATAACAAGAGCGATTACTAGAGATTTCATTTTGGATCCTTTCGGTTTAAAAAAACATTAACTTCGATGGATGTAGAAATCTTCGATCTCGCTTTTTTAGTCAAGCGGGTGCTTGTTTAGTTTGTGCCTTTTCCTTCACCTATGCTGTGAACGTGACGTTCACAAGACTTGTGAAAAGCCCTGTGAACGGTGTTCTAAAAGGGGATTAGCCAAGAGCTTTGATAATGTCTTCGGTGATCGCTTCAGGCTCTTCATTAGGAGCGTAGCGCTTGATAACCTGGCCATCGCGACCAATCAAAAACTTCGTAAAGTTCCACTTAATCATCTCCGTGCCGAAGATGCCTGGTGCAGATTGCTTCAACCATTGATACACCGGAGAAGCATCGCTGCCATTGACGTTGACCTTTGCCATCACGGGAAATTGCACACCGTAGTTCAAGCTGCAGAAGCTTTGGATTTCTTCGTTGCTGCCAGGCTCTTGGGCGCCAAATTGGTTGGATGGAAAACCCAAAACCACAAGGCCTTTGTCTTTGTATTTTTCGTAGAGTTCTTCGAGGCCCTTGTATTGCGGAGTGAAACCGCACTTGCTGGCGACGTTAACTATCAAGATAACTTGGCCTTTGTATTTCTCGAGTGAAACGTCCTTGCCACTAGCATCTTTTACTACAAAAGAATGAATGTTCTGCTCCATGAAAACCTCCTCAATGACAAGAGGGTAACGCTTCCATCTCGTTTTGAGAATATGAATTTTTCTACTCCGCAGCTTGTCTAAATAACCGATAAGATAAGTGATGATGACAATCCGTGGGGGAAGACTTTTTTTTATAGGATTGAGCTTGGTTTTAGGACTGAGTGTTTCGGACTCCTATGCTGCGGAGGTCTCGGAAGTCGTTGCTAAACTCTGTGATGGCGGTTGCCCTTACGGCGATACGAAATGTTTAAATACTTGCTACTCAACTGGCAAGGTCGTGCCGTCCACTTCTTCAAATAAATCCACGGGAACGCAGACATCATCAACTCAATCTTCGGTTGGAGCATGCCAACAGCAACTGGCGTCCTTGGTGCAATCTTGTAACGACTCTGTCAGCAGTGCCGATAACTACTGTGATGAAAAAAACAGTAAAGAGATGAACTCGGTATCAAGCCAAGCATCTGCAATCGCTTTGGCCTTCGCTTCTCAAACAGCGGCTAGTGTGCAGGCGGCCTGTTCGAAAGCTGCCTTGTTGAGTCAGGCAGCCAATGCCGCAGTTGCAGCATATCGTACGGCTTGTTCGGGTGCGATCGATAGTTGTACTTCGGCTTGTGATGCGGCGATCACTTACTACAATCAGTCGAAGGGTTGTTCAGATACCTCGACGATTTCTTTGAATTCTCAAGCGACGACATTGAAGCAGCAGTGTTCGAATTATACTGCAAGAACGGACCAAGCCCAGCAAGCTATTCAGAACTATGCTTTGACGGCATCGAATGGTGCGAACTGTGCTTCTGAAACTTCCGCTGACGATAACACATTGGTGGCGATCTGTGAGAAGAATCCTTCTCTTGCGGGTTGTACCAATACTATTGCTGACTGTAAGAATCCGTCGATGGCCACTAATAAAGTTTGTGTCTGTGCGAACAATCCTAACGATCCTCAATGTCTTGGAACTTCTTCCTCGACAGTTGCCGATGGTGGTTCCTTGAATACTGGCAACATGGATATGTCATCTCGTAAAACGGGTGATACAAGCGGTGTGGATAATTTGCTAGGTGATATTCCTGATACCCCAGGCATTCAGCAAGGTAAGTTGAACGGTGGTGCCGGCGCTCCGGGTGTCGATGGTAAGCAGGGACAAGGCGTTGCATTTGGCAGTGGTGACTCCTCACATGGGTCATCGGGTGGTCGCTCAGGGAAAGCTGACGGCGCAGAAGAGGGTGGTGCCGGCCATCAAGTGAATAGCGGATATTATGGTGGTGGCGGAGGCTCCGGCGGTGGCTGGGGTGGTTCAGGCGATGGCGAAGGTGGCCGCGGTGAAGGTGGTCTGTGGAGTCGCATCTCTGACAAGCTTTCTGGAAAAAGTGGACCGGATCTGCGACAGTTTCTTCCGGGAGGAGCCAATGATCCTCGTCGCGGTATCGCTGGCGCTTCGGGGCCAGATGGAATTACCGGACCTCACTCGAATATTTGGCAGAAGATTCAAAACCGTTATCAAGTCGTGAGTCCGTCCTTGATTCCATAGTCCTGTCTCAATCTGAGATACTTCGAGTTACAGTTAAGTAAACATATTCTCGTACCGATAAAATTCGGTATGGGATTGAAGCGCTTTTTCCACAGTATGTTACTCGTTTTTTCGATGCTATTTTTCTTTCCAGAGATCGGAAAAGCAGATCGCATTTCATGCAGCTATGATCCCAGCAGTCCTCAAGCAAATTGTCCTGCAAACTACGTTTGTCTTTCTACGGGAAGTGGGCGTTCAGCCTATGCATGTCGTCCGGCTCAATGTCAGCAAAACTATACGGAATGTCCGTCAGGGAAAGTTTTGAAATATCAAAACGGTGCTTGTACTTGTGCCGCGACTTCATCCTCTTCGACGGCTTCCGTGGGAAGTTGCCAACAACAATTGGCATCTTTGGTACAAGCTTGTAATGACTCAGTAAGCAGTGCCGATAACTACTGTGATGAAAAAAACAGTAAAGAGATGAACTCGGTATCAAGCCAAGCATCGGCAATCGCTTTAGCCTTCTCTTCTCAAACGGCGGCCAGTGTGCAAGCGGCCTGCTCGCAATCAGCGATGTTAAGTCAGGCCGCTAATGCCGCTGTGGCTGCTTACCGCATGGCGTGTTCAGGTGCGATCGAGAGTTGTAGTTCTGCCTGTGATGCGGCGACAGCATACTATAATCAAACGAAGGGTTGTTCTGATACCTCAACGACGACGTTGAACTCTCAGGCGACAACTTTGAAGAAGCAGTGTTTGAACTACACAGCCAGAACTGATCAAGCTCAACAAGCTATTCAGAACTATGCTTTGACGGCATCGAATGGTGCAAACTGTGCTTCGGAAACGTCCGCTGACGATAACACACTGGCGGCGATCTGTGAGAAGAATCCTTCTCTTGCAGGTTGTTCAAATACTATCGCTGATTGTAACAATCCATCCATGGCTTCAAACAAAGTTTGTGTCTGTGCGAAGAATCCTAACGACCCTCAATGTCTTGGTACCTCTTCGACGGTGACGGATGGTGGCAGTTTAAATACGGGCAACATGGATATGTCATCGCGTTTGACTAGCAATTCAGCTGGTGCGGAAAATTTGTTGGGTGATATTCCGGATACGCCTGGTATCGCACAAGGTAAAGCAAACGCCGGTGGCGCTGCGGGTGTCGATGGTAAGCAAGGTAATGGCGCAAACTTAGGTGGAAATTCTGACGGTCATGGCGGGGGATCTGCTGGTTCCAAAGGAGCTGCGGGTGAAGCTGAAGCCAATGGTTCTGCAGTCAATGCAGGATTCTATGGTGGCGGCGGTGGAGGCGGCGGAAGCTGGGGTGGCGGAGACGGTTCTGGCGGCGGCGGTGGCGGCCTTTTTGGAAGTGCGGCAGCAGCTATCGCAGCAAAGGGTGGTCCGGATTTACGTCAGTTCTTGCCAGGTGGAAAACTTGCTCCAGGAGCACGCGGAATCGCGGGAGCTTCGGGACCAGATGGAATCACTGGTCCTCATACGGATATCTGGAAAAAGGTCAACAATCGCTATCAAGTGATGTCGACCACTCTTTTACCTTAATGCTTAAATCAACGCGTGCAGACTTTCGATAGCTTGCTTACGTGCAGAAGCTTCAACTAATACAGTCACACTCATCGCACTCATAATAAGCTTGTGAGCTTGAATCTGTGCCTGATCGATTTTCTCTAAAACTCTTTGTGGAATCTCTGGTGAGGTCGCGCCTGTGCAAGTCAATGTCACAGTCGAGAAGTCTGTGCCGTGCAAAGAGAACTGCTTTTGATTTTGCAATTCGCGTTTCACCGCACCCATGATCTCTTGTGGACCTGTGAGTAGGATTTCGGTGTTGTCTTTAGAAATTTCACAATGCAAAAGTTGCGGGAAAGCGATTTGTTTTTCTTCAAACAGATCTTGCAACTGCTTCAACGCTTTCGCGGTGTTTTTCTCTTGAGATTTGATTTCAAGAACAGTTTCGTGAGAGTTCAAAGAAAGTGCTTTGCAGGATTCAAACATATTTAATCCTTTTTTAACGAGAGTACCGTCAGAAGTTTTGCTAGAAGCCGGGCCGATGTATAAAGGTACATCGCGAAGTTTTGCCAATTCCACCGAGCGATAGTGCAGAACTTTGGCGCCCCAGAAAGTCATTTCCATCAATTGATCATAGCTCAGCTCTTGAAGAGGGCGAGCGCTTTTCACAATATTCGGATCCGCAGTGAAGACTGCCGGAACGTCTTTCAGAATTTCACAACGATCGGCTTTAAAGGCCGCCGCCATTGCAACGGCTGATGTATCAGAGCCACCGCGACCAAGAGTTGTGATTTCTTTTGTCGTTGGCGAAACACCTTGGAAACCGGCTAAGATCACAACCTTGTCGGTTTTCAAAGCTTCTTCCACGCGGAACGCTTTCACATCTTTGATAAAGGCATTGACGTGAGAGTCATCGGTGAAAATACCGGCCTGGCTTCCCGTGAAGCTGATTGCCGGGCAACCCAAATCATTCAACGCCATAGAAACAAGAGACATACTGATACGTTCGCCCACAGTAAGAAGCATATCCATTTCACGGCGTTGAGGATGAGAGGAAACTTGGCTGGCAAGATCAATCAGGGAGTTGGTGGTTTTTCCCATGGCGCTGACAACAACGATCAAAGAATTTTCTTTGGCTTGTTCGGCAACGCGCGCTGAGACGGCTTTGATCTTTTCAGGATCAGCAAGAGTGGCTCCACCATATTTCTGTACAATCAGTGGTTTCATTATCTTGGGGCCTTCATGCCTTCGCTAGTAGACAGGCGGAGATTGTTGATACACGTAGTTGGTCACCATTTTTCCAGCGCCCTTAGGAACGCGGATAAAGTGACTTGCGACCTGACGAGGAATGTATCCTAGATACAGCTCAGCATTCAAATCTTTTAGTGATTTTCTTGTGACACCCAAGTGGTCAGCTAAGCGATCTAAATCTGTACCCCCAGGAACAGAAACGATTTCGTACTCCAATGGATCCATCTTTTCTAAGTCGCGGAAGCCATAAAGATTCGGCGCTTTTGAAATCAACATCGCTGCTAAAATTTTCGGGACGTATTCTTGAGTTTCAGCAGGAAGTGCGGAAAGTTTAATGAGCGTCCAGTAATCTTTGGTGCCGTACTTTTTAATCTGACGACGAAGACCGTTTTCACCCATGTTGTAACTTGCTGCAACTAGATACCAAGAACCGAACTCACCATAGAGGTCTTTCAAATATTTAATTGCCGCCGATGTGCTTTTCTTCAGGTCACGGCGCTCATCCAACCACCAAGTCTTAGACAGACCATAGCGATTGCCCGTAGGTTCGATAAACTGCCAAGGTCCCACCGCATCTGCATGGCTGATGGCGTTTGGTGCGAAACCGCTTTCGATCATCACCATATAAGCAAGATCCGTTGGAAGGCCTGAGCGTCTTAATTCAGTTTGAATGAAGGGCATGTACTTATAAGAACGTTGCAACCATTCACGGAACCACTTGTTGCCACGGCCTTGATAATAGGCGACCCACTTACTGACTTTTTTATTGTAAGTCACAGGCAGATCAAAAATCAGATTATCAGATTGAACGTGCGAAGATTTCGCCGTCAGGGCTTTCAATTTTTCCTTAAGAGTGTGGGCATTAGAAGTCGTTGGGTTCGCCGCCGCGCTTGCCGCTGCAGGATTCGTTTCTGCGTGGGCCGGAAGTGAAATTGAAATCGATAAAAGTGCTGCTACCAACGTTCTCATATTCTTTCATTATGGGGTCGATTCTTTGACACTGTCGACAAAGAACTGCCAGCATCTTGTCGCCATCGACGAAGGTCTTTACACGGTCAAATCGCAGAAAACTTGAGTCCATATTATTTTTCCTAGAAGAAAGTCTAGTAGGCAGATCTTTTCCTCGACCGAAGTCGGTCCTGTCAAAAGCTGGCACAACGCTTGCTGCTCAACAGAGTGAGGGAGAACCGATGAGCGTAAAAGGCGTCTATACAGCACTTAGCGGAGCCATGGCCCAAAGTACAAAACTAGATACAATCGCCAATAACTTGGCGAACGTGAACACGCCTGCATTCAAGCGTGATCAACAACTATTCCAAGAGTACCTCACGGCCAACGAGAAGCCGCCTGAAGTGATTCAAGTCCCGCGCGACGTCGCTTCTATTGAAAGCTTTTATAATATGCAAGGTGGCGACAAGAGTTATGTCGACACTAAAGGAACGTTCACTGACTTCTCTCAAGGTGGTTTGAAGCCAACGGGTAATGCGTTGGACGTAGCCATTGATGGTAAAGGTTTCTTTGAAGTGGCCACTCCAGGTGGAGTGAAGCTGACACGTGCGGGTAACTTCACGTTGGATGGCAATGGTCAGCTTGTTACTAAAGAAGGCTACCCAGTTTTGAAGGCGGATGCAGCCGGTGGAGCAGATCCTGCTTCTCGTGTGATTCGCTTTGAAGGTAACGGCCCCGTTCAGATCTCTGACAACGGTGATGTTTACCAAGGTACTAATAATCTCGGTAAGTTATCTCTGGTCAATGTGGCAAATCCAGACTCTTTGTTGAAGCAAGGAAGTTCACTGTATGGATTTAAGCCCAACATGAATGCCGAGATCACCAACATTAACAACCCCAGCTTGAAGCAAGGGTTCTTGGAGACGTCAAACGTCAATATCGTGCAAGAGATGACGGATATGATTTCTACCAATCGCGTGTTTGAAAGCACGCAAAAAGCCATCTCCGCCTACGATCAAATGGCAGAGAAGATGGTTAACGTTGTTGGTAAAGTTACTCCGTAACCGCGGCAGCGGGCAGTGCCGGAGCGGCGGTAGTCGCGCAGGCTGGAGCAGATTGTTTTTCTATTTAATGTGCATAGCGGAAGGATTCGTAATGCTTAAAAGTTTGAATACTGCAGCGACAGGGATGGCGGCTCAGCAGACTAATATGGATGTTATCGCCAATAATATCGCCAACTCCTCGACTTCGGGTTTTAAAAGATCCCGCGCGGAGTTCGAAGATCTCATGTATCAAACTCAAAAAGAGCCAGGTGCCGCTACAGGTTTGAATTCTTACTCACCAAATGGCGTGCAAACAGGTCTTGGTGTTCGTACGGCTGCGATTCAAAAAGATTTTGCGAATGGCAGTGCTCAAGTCACTAAAAATCCATTGGATATTCAGGTGGAAGGCTCAGGCTTTTTCCAAGTGATGACTCCAGATGGTGAAGTTGCTTTTACGCGTGACGGTTCATTTAAAAAAGATCCATCGGGTCGTATCGTTGATAAAAACGGCAACATTTTGCAACCTGAGATCACAGTTCCGGCTGATTCGACAGGTTTGGAAATTGCTCCAAATGGCGAAGTGCGCTCGGTGTCTGGGAATGCAGCTCCGACAACAATCGGTCAAATCGATCTTACTAATTTCGTAAATCCAGCTGGTTTGAAAGCCATGGGTAAAAACTTGTTCGGTCAAACGCCGGCCAGTGGTCAACCGGTGCAAACTCGTCCTGGCTTGAACGGTGCGGGTTACTTGGCGCAAGGTCAACTTGAGGCCAGTAATGTGAATATCGTTGATGAAATGGTGAATATGATCACGGCTCAACGTGCTTACGAAACAAATTCGAAAGTGATCCAAGCATCAGATCAGATGCTTCAATCTATTAACAACATGAGATAATAGCGAATGAAGAGTGTTTTCGCTTTGCTTATAATGTTGGGAGCTCAAGCGTGGGCCGGTGGTCGTCCTGAGATTTCTATTCCCTCAACGGTGGAAGTTTCTCAACGCCCGGTATTGCGCTTGGGTGACATCGCAGTTCTGAAGAACGGGAATGAAGCATTGCTTGCGCAAATGGATGCGTTGGTGTTGCGTGACGATGCCCGCGAGTTGTTGTTATCACAACAGTTCGAATCTAAAGAATTGCTGACTAAAATTAAGCAAGCGTTGGAAGAAAACGAGGATCTGAAAGAACTCAATCCGGCGTTTAAGATTCCCACTCAAGTAAAAGTGAACTTTGCTTCGACGATGATTTCTCGCCAAGAGGTTCAACGTCGTATGACGAATTTCCTTTCCGTTCGTTGCGATACTTGCGAATACAATATCTCCATTCAATCCGTTCCTGTTCCGGCGAATCGCCAATGGGACTTGGATATGACGCAGCTTTCAGCTAAGGGCGGCTTCCTTTTGCCGGTCCGCGACGGAGAAAATCGTCAAATTAAATGGATTTCGGGAACAATTCGCGTTTCTCGATTAACCCCGGTGACGACGAAAATGATCTCACAAGGAGAGCGCGTAAACGCCCAGGATCTTCAGATGTCTATGGTGGATGTGACCTTTGCTAAGGACTCCAGCATGCGCATTGAAGATTGCCAAGGGTTGTTGGCAGCTCGAACACTTCCCGTCGGAACTCCAGTATGGTCTTCCGATCTCAAACGTGAACCGGCAGCTAAGAGGGGACAAATTGTTAAAGCCTTGATCGGCGACGACAGTTTTGAAATCTCGGTCAATGTGCAAGCAGAGGACAATGGCTTTGTCGGGGATATTATTAAAGTAAAAAACCTGGAAACCCAAAAAGTCCTCTCGGCAGTGATCACTGAAAAAGGTGTGGTGAAGTTACAATGATTAGAGAATTTAAAACCCCATTCATTAAATTACTTACGATGAGTGCCATCTTGGTATCGATGGTTCTCGCTTCAGGTTGCGCGACAATGGATGACCTTGTGGCGAGCATCAATGGGAAGAAAGAAAACCCACCACTTGAGAAAATTCAATCAGCACCTCGCTATTCGGATTCTCAAAACATGGGTGTACCCACCGATCGTCAGTATAAAAAAATGACTCGCAATCGTATGGAAGAAGAATCTGATTTGGGTTCTAACGCCGGTTCGACGTGGGTGATGGAAGGCCAAGTCGCTTACTTGTTTGCGCAAAACAAAATGCGCAGAGAAGGCGACATGGTCAATGTGAAGTTGGATGGCAACGCGCAAAAGCAAGTTGAAACCAAAGTCGGCGTGATCAAAAAACTTTTGAAACAACTTGAAGACCAGGAAAAAGGTCCTCAAAGCAATGGTGAGTTGAGCAACGGTTTGGCAGCAAATGGCGAAGCCACTCGTGCTCCAGCCGCAGCGAAGCCTGAAGAGAAAAAAGAAGACGATAAAGAAGGTTTGGCAGATGTGAAAGACATCCCAACGAAGATTGTCGAAAAACTTGCTGACGGTAACTACCGTGTGAAAGGCCAACAACCTTTCATGATCGGCAAGCGCGAATACAAAGTGATTTTGACGGGTCTCCTTCGTCCGGAAGACTTTAACGATGAAGGGATTACGTCACAAAAATTGTTAGACCCTCAGTACGATGTTGTCAGCATTAGAAGGAACACAAGCAATGAATAAGCTCATTAAACTTTTCGTTTTGACAGCATTGATGGTGGCCGCAACTTTTGAAATGGCTCAAGCCGCTCGATTGAAAGACATTGCTACAATTCGCGGTGTGCGTGAGAATCAATTGATCGGTTACGGTATCGTAGTGGGTCTTAAAGGCACTGGTGACGGTAAGAATGAATTTATGAGCAAGAGTGTCGTGCGTATGTTCGACAAACTTGGAATGAAATTGGATTCTCCAGATTTCGCCAGCAAAAATGCGGCTGCGGTTATTATCACGGCGTCTATGCCAGCTTTTGGTAAAGCAGGAAATCCAATTGATATCACAGTGAGTGCCATCGGCGATGCTTCGTCCTTGGCGGGTGGTACTTTGTTGCAATCTCCTTTGCGTGCTGCCAACGATCAAGTGTTTGCAGTGGCACAAGGTAATATCGTTATCGGCGGCGATCCTAAAGATGCGCACACGACATCCGGAAGAATTCCAAACGGTGCGATCATCGAACGTGATATGACAGCGGACTTTGCAACTCGCAAAATGTATCGTCTGACATTGATCAATCCTGATTTCACGACGGCGGCGCGCTCAGTGCTTACGATTAACAAAGAGTTGGGCGGTCACTATGCCTCTGCGAAAGATGCAGGAACGATCGACATCATCACTCCCTTTGCCTATGAAAATCGCGGCGTTGAATTGCTGGCGACGATTGAGTCTATCGACATCAACCCTGACATGAAGGCACGTGTCGTTGTAAATGAAAAAACCGGTACAATTGTTATCGGTGACAAAGTGAAGATCTCAAAAGTTGCTCTTTCTCATGGTTCACTTTCAGTGAAAGTGGGGGATGGCAAAAAAGGAACTGCTGACGAGAAAGTGGCAGTTCTTGAGAGCGGTGTGAGTGTCGGTGATTTGGTGCAAGCTCTAAACAAGCTTGGCGTCTCGCCAAAGGACCTGATTACTATACTTCAGTCCATCAAAGCAGCTGGAGCTTTGCACGGGGAACTCGAAGTATTATGAAATTTTTGTTTCATAATGACGCGCCTTTTAATAAACTGATTTTATATGTTTCTGACACATGGAAGTGTTTGAAACGCGGGGAGGGTGAGGAAGAGATCGCGAACCATGGAAGGTCAAGAGTCGAAAGTTTCTCGCAGGAAACAGAGGCAATAGGTCAGCAAGGTCACGGAGTGACTAAATTGAGCCGAAGCTACACTCAAATGAATCAAGTGCAGGATGCACGAGATTCTCGAACTCTAACTCCCCTTTTTTCTTCCTTCAAAGTTACTGGTACTGGTGGTCATTTGCGCGAAGACGGATCTAGAGAAAGCTTCTACGGCAGAGGCTTTTCTCTTCGGACAGTCCTCGCTCTTTTTTTTCTTTCGCTTCTAGCAATGATTTTCGATTCGATGGCGTTTGTCGCTTTTAGTGTTCCCGCATTGCTGCGGAACTCGTTCAAAGCCTCTGCCGTAGAAGCTTTCTCTAGATCCTCTGTGCAATATTCGCAATATAGGAATTTTTGGTCGTGAGAACGGGGAGCTTTAACTTTACTACTCTTGTTTTCTTGATCTGCACTCTCCTTGGGAGACTTTCACTGGCTGCGCCTTCGGCGGCCGCTGAGGAGGCTCCTGCTGCGCAGTCGCAGGGGCGGGGGAAGTTTATGGCTTTGCCTTCGCGATTTATGGGGAGACCTGTTCAAAAATCTGCTGATGAAAAATTGAAAGATGTTTCTGAGATGTATGAGAAACATTTTTTGAGAGAGATGATGAAGGCGATGCGTTCTACTGTGCATGAAGGTGGAATGATTCAGCAGAATCAGGCGGAGAAAATTTTCCGTGAGCAACTTGATGATCACTATGTTGATAAGTGGAGTGAGAAGGGTGGCATTGGGCTTTCCAAAGTTATCTATGATCAGCTTATTGATAAGTTTGGTGCGCAGCTTGGGATTAAGAAAGCGGTTGATAAGCCTCGTGGGCCTTTGCCGTTGGATGAGCGCAGTAATTATTCTGCTCATCAGTTTCGTCATCCGAGTCATCAAGAGGGATTGTCTTATCGCATAGATAAAACGAAGCCTCCTGTTGCTGGAGCGCAGGCAGTGAATGCGGACTCTGGAGAGGTGAAAGCCCCGTGGGGTGGGGTTTTGCGGAATGTGCGTAACTTGGTGGATAACCAAACTATGATGGAAATTGAACACGACAATGGTCTTAAAAGCCAAGTTGTGTTTAAGGGGACACTGTCTAAAGTTTCGACAGGGGATGCCGTGCAAGCTGGCGAGACCCTTGGGGTTTTGAGTCCTGAGGCGAAAAGTTTGTATTGGACTGTTGAGCCGGACAAAGAGACTGGACCACAAACTGTCTCAGAATGATTTGGTAGAAATGTCTCGTTGTGATACTATGATGAGAATAGAAAGAGTGTTTTCTAACACTCGAGAAAGAGGGAGCTGTCGATGAAAATTACGCACAATAAAGTTGGTCAAAATTTGAACCTAACTGATGCTGGTAAATCCGACAAAGCTACGAACATTGCGAATAAATCTGCGAAAGATGTTGCAGGCACAAAAGCTGATTTGCTTTCTTCGTCATTGGGCGATTCTTCAAAAGTTGAATTGTCTCCAAAAGCTCAAGAAGCAAAACGCATCAAGGAACTTGCGATGGCAGCTCCTGATGTTGATGAAGCGAAAGTTGCTAAGTTCCGCGACATGATCGACAAAGGAACTTACAAAGTTGACGCAAAATCTATCGCCGACAAAATGGTCGACGAGCATTTAGAATTCTAATTTCCCGGGCGCAAGCCACGCCGAAGCGCCAATGGCGCGAAGGCGGGTGTGATTGAGATAGCACGGTAAAGAATAGTTCTCACTGCTAACCAAGGATGATTAGCAGTAATTCCAAAAAACCTACTGAAGAAAAAGGTGGCCTGTCCGCCGAAGCTTCAGCGAAGGAGGAAAAAGATGGATGTAGCTGTAGCAGAAAGAGCGTTTCAAAAGCTCGAAGCCAATCTTGAAGAACTCACTAAAATTTATCGCAACCTTCTTGAGGTTGTTCGTAAAGAAAAAGAAATCCTGATCCGCGCAGATCGTGAAGCATTGGATGAAAACAATGCGATCAAAGAAGAGTTGCTCTACAAACTCAGAGCACAAGATTCTTTGCGTTCTCGTTATGCGATGGATCTTGCGACGATCGTTGGTGCTGATGTTGAAAATCCACGTTTGTTGGAGCTGGCTCAGAAATTGGCTGCTCTTCCAACGGCGGCGGACAGACTTCGCACTCAACACGCGGCATTGGATATCTTGATCAAACGAATCACTGATATCAACAAAGACAACGAAGAGTACACGAAGTCGGCACTTAAAACTTTGAATGGTGCCTTGGATGACGTGAAGGAAGCTCTTTCTGGTAAGAAAACTTACGAGAAAAAAGGCGGCTACAAATCTGGCCCACAAGTTTCCGGCAACTTCGTTAGTAAAGAAGCATAAGCAAACTGGCTTACACTCCGACTCCGTCGGAGTAAACCGAACCACCCCGCGGCTCACTAGGATGGTGAGCTTTTAGGAGACAGAATGTCGAAGATTTCGGCAATGATGGACACAGGCAAAAGATCTCTGATGAATTCTCAGACATCTTTGCAAACTGTTGGCCACAATATCGCCAATAAATCTACTGAAGGGTACTCTCGTCAGAGAGTAGAACTTCTGTCGAACACTCCTATTGGTGAAGGTGGCTTGCAAATCGGTATGGGTGCCCGTGCCGGTGTTGTGACTCGCGTGAACAATCCTTGGCTGGAAAAACAAATCCAAAAAGAAGGAATGAGCATGGGTTACGAGGATTCTCGTGCCGATGCCATGGGCCGCGTAGAGCAAATCTATAATGAACAAAATAATAAGGGCTTGAACCAATACGTGACGGATTTCTTCAACGGTTTCCGTGAGCTTTCTAACAACCCAGAAAGTTTGGCGTCTCGTACTATGGTGCGTGAAGCAGCCGTAGGTGTGGTTAAAGACTTCTCTCGTGTGACGACTCAATTGAGAGGCGTTCAAGAAGACCTTGATGGTCAAATCAAGACGACGGTTGATGAAGTGAATCAGATCACTAAAGAGATCGCATCTTTAAATGAAAAAATTCAAACGGTTGAAGTTCAAAAAGTTCCAGCTAATGACGAGCGTGACCGTCGTGATCTTTTGCTTAAAAAATTGGGCGAAAAGATCGACATCAGTTGGGCTGAAGGTAAAGACGGACTAGTAACAGTTACAGCGGGGCGCACAGCGATCTTGGTTTCTGGTACCGGCTCGTCGGAATTGAAAGCGCAACAAACGGATACTCGCGATCGTATGGAAGTCTTCTTCGTAGGAACAGGTACGCCAGCGAATATTACCGAGCAAATTACGGGTGGTCGTATTGGTGGTGCTTTGGATGTTCGTGACCATGTGATTGAAGATCTTTTGGGTCATGTTGATAAGCTTGCTTACACTCTTGCGACTGAAGTGAATAAAGCCCATATCGAAGGTTTCGATAAAACGGGTAAGAACGGCGTTTTGTTCTTCGAAATGCCGCCAGAAGAAAAAGGCGCTGCTTCGAATATGGCGTTGAATAAAACAATCTTCAACGACGTATCTCGTATCGCTGCGGCCTCTAGACCGGATGCTCCGGGTGACAATACTGTGGCGAACGTTATCTCCTCTTTACAATATAGACAGGTGATGGACGACGGTACCGCAACGATGGACGACTACTACAATACTCAAGTAGGTCAGGTCGGTGCGATGGCGCAAAGAGCAGTAAAGGCTCAAGAGTCGCAAAAGAACGTAATTAATCAGTTAACGAACATCCGCGAAAGTATCAGTGGCGTAAGTTTGGATGAAGAGACGACGAAAATGATCGAATTCCAAAAAACTTACGATGCGTCAGCTCGTTTGATCAAAACAGCCGACGAGATGTTCGATACGGTTTTGAATTTGAAACGCCTCTAGTAGGTAAAGGGTAAGCAGACGTGAGAATCGCAGATAAAATGGCCTTCAATCAGGTAAATCAGAATCTGGGCAAGAACCGCTCAGACATGTCTGATTTGCAGAATCAGGCGGCGACTCAAAAACGTATCAACAAACCTTCCGATGATCCTTTGGCATCGGCGCGTGTTCTTGCGGCTCGTACTGAAGAGCACGGAAACGCTCAATTTATTAAAAACATCAATACAGCGAAATCATTCCTGGAGTTCTCAGACCAATCTTTGGGTGAACTTTCAGATATCTTGGTTCGCGCAAAAGAACTTGCGATCAGTCAATCCAATGATGCCAGCGGGAACTCTGAAACTCGTATGGTGACAGCGGCAGAGGTTGAGCAGATCTACAATCAGGCTGTTCAAATCGGTAACCGCAAGTTGGGTGAACGCTATGTGTTCGCCGGTTTCAAAACGCAAACGGCTCCTTTCGATCACAGTGGTGAATACTTCGGTGATGACGGGGATATGAAAGTTCAGACTCAGAAGGATTCTTTCGTGGCGATGAATATCGCCGGAAACAAAGTCTTCTTGGGTCGTGGCTTGGATGGCGATGGTATCGTTCGTCCTAACTACGACACGCCAACGAATGTTGAGTCTTTGAAGCAGTTCCAGGGCGATGAGATCCAGCGCCAGCAGCAGAATCGGGACGTGGAGCAGAATTTCCTGCCGACACGTGGTCCCGCGTCAGAGCGTCGTCAAGGTGGCGCGGATAAAAGAGATCCGGTCACGGGTGGTGCGGGTGTTAATCTTTTCTCGACGCTGAGAGGCTTAGAAGTCGCTCTGCGCGCCAATGACAAAGAAGCCGTACAAGAAACTTTGGACACACTCGATCAGGCGATTTCCCAAGTAGTTTTAGCCCGTTCCGAGGTTGGGTCCAGAATTATGGCTGTGAATAACACGTCTGATTCTCTCCAAAAAGCGATCGTTGATAACAAAACGACGGCTTCGCAATTGGAAGATGCGGATGCATTTCAGGTCATTTCAGATATCAATAAGACCGATTCCACTCTAAAAGCGACGCTCGAAACGTCGGGCAAGCTTATTCAGCCAAGCCTTCTTGACTTTCTAAGATAAAAATAATACCTACAGTTCCGCCAAATTTTACCGATAACGACTGCAGCAAAAGGAGTTGTCATGCTGGTTCTCACACGGAAGTTGGGTGAAAGCATCGCTATCGATGATCATATTAAGATCAGAGTAGTTCAAATTAAGGGAAAACAGGTTCGTCTAGGAATCGAAGCCCCTAAAGATACTAAGATTCACCGCGAAGAAGTATACGTAGCCATTCAAGAACAAAACGTTCAATCGGCTGACGTTTCGGCTGACAAGACTCGTTCCGTTGCTAAGCTATTAAAGCCTTAACAGCCTCTAGGTGGGATGTGCCGCTAAGCAGGCACTTCCCGCGTTGGTCGGGGTGTTTCGGGCTCCTGCCCTCAACCCTTCGGGCTTCGCAACAAAATAGCATCCTGCTATTTTGTTCAGCGTACAGGCGTACGCCTCCTTCTCCCGCCTTGGAATTGCCTCCTTATCGACACATCCTTTATGCGAAGCGGTTTTCACGCGTCTGTAGTGCGTCATATCTGCTTAATTTTATTGAGTCTCCCTAGATTTAGGTCCAGATTTATATATGAACTTACCCGTATAGCGCCTTGGTGTGTCTAAAATTAGTGTAAGTCCTGCTTTTTTTTGAGGGGGAGCAATGATCATTTCAACATCGAGATTCGGCCAAGTTGAGCTGAAGCAAGAAGATGTTCTGACTTTTCCAGAAGGCCTTTTGGGCTTTGCGGATTTGAGAAAGTTCGTTCTTCTCGATGACCCATCTGATGAGATCTTCGCATGGTTGCAAAGCTGTGAAGCCGCGCAAATCGCGTTCCCTGTTCTTGAGCCAGAATTATTTTCTGCGACTTACAAAGCGAACCTGACTAAAGGTGACATGGAAGCTTTGAAACTGACTTCTCAAGACAAAGCTCGTTACTTCTCTATCGTGACTATTCCAGATGATCCGACGCAAATGACTGCGAACTTGAAAGCTCCGATTGTTATTAACGTTGCGGAGAAAACCGCTCGTCAGTGCGTTTTGCAAGACAACAACTTGGCAATTCGCGAACCGATCTTCACCAAGCTTCAACAACGTGTTGTGCAAAACCCAGCAGTGGCGATCAAAAATCAATCCACTGGTATCGACGTTGCGACGAAGTTGCACGTTGTCCGTGACGCTGAACTGTAATCATTAAGAACAAAAGATTTTTATTAGGCTTCGGTCCAAGACCGAGGCCTTTTTTATTTTTGGGGATTTTTAAAAAGACTTTTCTCTCATTCGAACCATGGTAGGCTATTTCCATGAAAAGATGTGGGCTTACACTGTTGATTTGCAGTTCTTTGCAGCTTCTGATTGTGCCGGCGATTGCTGCGGCACCGGTGCCACATGTTTCTGTTTTTAGCGAAGTGCAAACTTGGGGCTCTGTTTTAAGTGTTGTTACGGCGGCAACTGGCAGCGACAAGTTTGAAAAAGGTGCTCGCGATATTTTCAAGAAATTCAAAACAGATCTGAATCAACCCTTCGTAAAAGTGGATTCCGATGGGAGCAAGGTGCACTTGGATGGTGTCGAGCAGCCGTTGATCTTGGGCGCAACACCCTATGAGTTCACCTATCAAGGTGTGAACTTCATTTACAATCCAAAGCGCAGCGTGAAGCACAACTTTGAAGAGATGGTAAAAAACTGGGGCGGGGGAGTTGAATCCCGTGGTCTTGCAAATGTCGCTGAAGACTCTGTATTTCCAAAACTTTTCACTTACGTTGGGATGTCCGCTGCTTTAGCTGATTCAGGTGTTCCAGTGGGTGGCTATTTTGGATTCAAATGGTTCAAAGCATCTCCTGAGCCCATCAAACTGGAATGTTTGCCAGGCAAGATCAGTCAAATCAAAGGCAAAGATCGTCTTGTGATCGAGACATTGCCTACGGGCCAACAGGTTTTCTTTAGTGAAGAAGGCGGGCAAAAAGGCATTCAAGGTGAACTTGAAAAGATCACTTTGCGTGGTAAAGAAAGTTACGCCATCACCAATGGTAACGAAACTGTGAATGAACTTCGCATTGCCGATGCGATGGAGTTGAATAAGAAACTCATGGCAATGAAAACGATGTGTGCAAATCCGGAAGAAGTTGAGCAATTCAACTCGTCTTCACGTCGCATTCAAGAAGCGATCAACTCTGGGAAAATCAAAGTAGCTGCGGACCATCACGCAGCCCCTTCAGTAAAAGATCCCGACTCTGTTAGCGGTGTTCGCTAGTACGGACCTCCATTAGTAAATTCGTGATTTTAATCTCGATGCGGTTTAGTGTGAAAACGCAAACTCTATCGGAGATTAAGTAATGAAGTTTTTGTTAGCAGCAAGTTTGGTTCTGGCAGGTTCTTCCGCAATGGCGGCCAGGGATTTGACTCAGAGCTCTCCTTCTTTGAAGTGGCATTCAATTTCTAACGATGCCGTTCGAGTGATTTATCCTGAGCAAATGAAACCCGAGTCGATTTATATCGCCAACTTGGTGGAGCACTACTCTCATGTGGTGGGCCAAACTTACGGCATTCAAAAACCATTGCAGTTTGATTTGATCTTGCGTCCGGAAGTTGCAGAACCCAATGGTTATGTGACTTTGGGACCTCGTCGCAGTGAGTGGTTCTCGTCCTCGACGTTTTTTCCATTGGTGGGTGGCACTGAATGGTATCAAACACTTTCTATTCACGAATATCGTCACGTGAATCAATATGACTTCTATAATCGCAAAGCTGCTGAAGTTCTGTATTGGATCATGGGGGATATGGGGCGACAGGTCGCGATCTTCTTAGCG
>JAGIAF010000500.1 GCA_017745015.1 Bdellovibrio sp.
GCGGCAAAGGCATGAATTATAAAAATGACCGTGAAGGCTATGTTTGCGCTACTTATCAGAAGCGCGGCAGCAAAGGATGCCTCTCCCATTTCATCAGGCATGATGAGTTGAAAGAATCTGTTTTAACAGATTTGCGTCAATTGTCGGTGAATGCGCTGGATCGGGACTCGTTGGTGGAGAAGGCGTTGAAGAAAGCGAATGAAAAATCGAGCCAAGCTCTCTCCGAACTGAAAGCGATCCGGAAGAAAACGCAGCAACTTCAACAAGAGCAGTTGGAACTCGTTCGCGCCCTAACACGGAAAATGATTGACGACGATACGTTTCAGATGAGCAATGTAGCTCTAAAGGACGAGCAGCATACCTTGAAAGAACGAGCGACCATCCTTGAGACGGTTGTCAGTCAGGGCGAAGCCAATGAACGTATCATGCAGCAATTTAGGGAAGAAGTCAGACGTTTTGCAGAGTTGCAAATCGATGACGAGGAAGCCCTTCGAGAAGTGCTTCAGCGTTTGATTGAACGCATCGAGATTGAGTTGGATGGTGGAATTGTTATCCACTATAACTTTGGAAATCCGTTGTCGGTGGGGGCGTAATTTGCCCCCTGTATTTACGTCAATATTAAGCACTCCACACATGTGGAGTGCTGTGTGTTGCTCATAAGGAAATAGTGTAATGAAGCCACATTTACCTATCTGTCGAAGCTCAGGCGTATATAGCGTCTGAGCTTTTGTGCACTTAGGCATGCGTTGTTTCTTTTACAACTAGAGAAGAAAAATATTAACCAAGGGGGATTAGTTCAACTGGGAGAGCGCATCGCTGGAGGCGATTCGGTTCGTCAGCGCTCTGGTGGTTTATAGGGCGCGCGCCCTATTAACCGTCGTCATACGGTTCGTCTAAGTGGGTTCCCGCGACTATTGTTTTTATCAGTACTATACAGTACAGTTTTGTTAATAACATAATGATAGATTCTTGTCGAATGGGAAAGATGGCGGGATGAGTCTGGGGGTCGCGTATCGCGTGTCAAAGTCCCATCGGATGTATTCCGGTCGACAATCTGAATGATCGGAGGGGTACAAATATCAGATGGCTATTTTACCATCACCCAGTTTGAAGTGGGAGGCTTTTTATGAAAAAAAGATTTTGGCCGGTGACGGTAATCTCTGTCT
>JAGIAF010000501.1 GCA_017745015.1 Bdellovibrio sp.
ATTCAAGCCCTTCATTTGTGGAGAGCGACCTGATGGCAGATAATAGAATCCTTTTGTTTCAAACAAAGCGACGTTCTTATTTTGAGTCCAATACTCACCCTCTTGGAAAGAGCCCTTGCCAAAAGTACGTTCACCCACAAGAACTGCGCGATTCATATCACGCAAAGCGCCCGCCACGATTTCCGCAGCACTTGCAGATCCTGCATTGATCAGAACGGCCATGGGTTTTTTGAAGAGTTGCGGCTCACTGCCATAGTATTCTTCGGGATCTTTCGTCGGATCTAAGTAACGCAATTCAAAGATTTTCTTTTCGGTACCCACGAAGAGACTTGCGATACACGCAGCCTCTTCCATCTGGCCACCAGGATTGTCACGGAGATCAAACAACAAACCACGCACATGGGCTTTATTTACCGTCGTGATAGCTTCTTTCACTTTTTCACAAGAACCTTTAGCAAACTTATTCAATCCAACTACGGCAATCGGTTTAATACCCTCGATTACTTGAGTGGTAATAGTCGCAACAACGATCTCACTACGAGTCAGACGCTTCGTAATTTGCTCGCCATCACGCTCAATAAAGATTTTCACCTTTGTGCCAGCATCGCCTTTAAGCATTTCCGTCACTCGTGCCAACATCAAGCCGTGCACGGCTTGGCCGTCGATCTCCAGAATGACATCACCTTTTTTAAGCCCCGCTCTTTGTGCGGCACTGCCTTCCAAAATTTTACGAATGACATAACGATCTTTTGAGCGACCTACTTGAATACCTGCAGTCGTTGCGCGATTATCCGCCTTGGCAACGACCTCCTTGAACATAGCCACCGGCATCAAATAAGTGTGTGGGTCACGGAACACGGAAATGAATCCGTTCAACCCTAGGCCTACCATCATGGGTCTTTGTTTTTTGGAGATATATTGCGATTGAAGCTTCTTCCAGATTTTCATGAAGGAAAGTTCGGTCGCTTTTTGTGTCTGATTTTGGAAGAACAACTGCCATGCGACGAGTTGCTTTTTCTCAGTGCTGAGATCCTGCTTCACGTCATCTTCCACGGGAATTATCTGACCTTCGGTAGTGACGTTAAGATTGAAGCGCCCCGCCACTGTCAGAACAGCATTGGCACATGCCAAGAAATAACGCTCGGAGCTGCCACAAGTCTGATC
>JAGIAF010000502.1 GCA_017745015.1 Bdellovibrio sp.
TCTCTCAAGTTTGGACCGGGTTGAGTCAGCCTACGATGCGCATTTTCCTTCCACCTGGACAAAGTACCGGGAGCTTCCAACAAAGTTGGATGAAGCATCAGAGCTTCGAAGATTTCACAGTCGTGCTTGATTAACGGCCCCTCCTGCCGTCACAATAATGTGATAGGTAGGAACGTACATCATGGATAGACTCTCACAAGCCTTGGTTTCAAAAATTTCCACTTTCCAAAAACGTCTGCAATCATTTCTAGAAAATGATTTCGATCCGAATTCTGAAGAGCACGAACGCGTGCAAAAAGAATTTGAAGCGTCTCGCGATGAATCTTTGGTGCGTGGTCTTTCTCAGGGTTTGCCAGAAGATCATATCGATCGTGCGATTGTCGCCTTCTCTCGCTTAGCTATGTTGTTTGAAGCGGGTATCTTGCTTGAGAACAACGACGGCGTTTGGGTCGCTCAAGCCTCCTTCCACAAAGGTGTGACAGAGCTTTTCAAGGGCGCGACGAAAACAACTTTGAGCATTCCATCTACAAACATGATGTCATGGCTTAAAACAGACGCGGCTTCTGTTTTAAGAAAAACCAACCTGACTCATTTGGATCCCGAGAATAAAACGTCCTGCTTGTTGATTAAGATCACGCCGGATTTCGCAGTTCTGTTGTTCTCAACATTGCCTGATATCTGGTTGAAAGATCACTCTGAAAACGTGCGCCGTGCTCTGATCAACGGCTTCGCAGATTAAAGAGAGCTCTTGTGAGCACTGATAAAACTTATACGATTTATATTCTTTCTGACAGTACTGGTGAAACTGCGGCGACGATGATTCGCGCGGCTCTGGTGCAGTACTCTAACAAAGATATCAATATCATCCGTTGTAAAAACGTGCGCACCGAAGCTCAAGCTGAAGCGGTCATCGAAGAATGCTTCGAGCGCCGTGGAATGCTGGCCTATACAGTGGCAAGCCAAGGTCTGCGCAACAAGATTCGCGAGATCGCATCAGGCAAAGGCATTCCTTACTACGACCTTTTAGGTCCCCTCTTGGGAACTTTAGATACGTTCTTTGGCGAGCATTCTGAATCCCACGTGGGTGCTTTGCGTGCGGTGGATGAAAGATACTTCAAACGTATCGAAGCCATTGAGTAC
>JAGIAF010000503.1 GCA_017745015.1 Bdellovibrio sp.
AGTGTGGGCAGGACGCTGCGAATCTTATATATGTATTCACCTATGTAAATTATAGGTGATATCGTATTTTACATATATCTAGAAATCAATTAGACCATGCAGCAAGAAAGGTAGGAAATTAAATGAATTTCTTAACACTCATACTTGCCCTGTCTGCGTCGAGTTATGCTGTAACTAACGAATCAGCATCGATCAAGATTTTTAAAGATTCCAATCATGGTGACTTGAGTTTAATTCAAACCATGATCAACAAAATTAGCACTGATATTAAAGGTGATAATTCAGGGCTTTGCTACTTTGTTGAAATGGATCCCCATTTCCAAGACAGTATTAACAAGTATATGTCTAAAAATAAATCGTATGAGGATAGCTTTTTGAAAGCTTGGAATGAGTATGTTCAAAGAATGAATTTTCCAAATGCAAAAAGTGTTCTTCCAAAGGTGCTTCTCTCCTATCTTCGGGACCACGGATTTCAAGTATTCACAGCGGATATTTCGAAAACCAATTCAGACTTAGGGAAGGAAACTAAGAGCCTAATAGTCCTAATGGAAAAGGAATACTCAGAGACGGGGACATATTCTCAAGCTACTTGGAAGAGGTACGTGGAAACGATGGTTATAAAGCGGAATCAAGCCTTTGCCGAGAACATCAAAAAATTGATTACTCAAAACAAGTGCAAGCGATCTTTCTTTTTGGTCGGAAACGCACATTTGCGTTCGACGGTTCCAAATTATGGCCCGGCTGTGACTCCATTGCAGGAATATTTGAGTAAATACGGTTATTCCGTAATCGTAGAAAATTGATTCACGACTTTAAAGTAATTCAGCAAGTTACCGCCACGATGGCGCCGGAAGTGCGGCCGACGCAATTTAAAAATAAAAAAGCCCGATTGTGATCTGTGCCCCGTTTGTGGGACAGATCA
>JAGIAF010000504.1 GCA_017745015.1 Bdellovibrio sp.
GAACTTTCCCGTTCAACTCTCCAGCTTTGGATAAAGTTGAATTGGTTAACGTAGGTAAAGTACGTCGTTCTAAATTGTACTTCCTTCGTAAACTTTCTGGTAAAGCTGCGAAAATCGAGTCTGAATTGGCTTCTGCAGCTACAGCAGCTGAGTAGTTCCCAGATTTCAAATTTTGAAATTCTAAAAGACCTGGTTCTAGCGAATCAGGTCTTTTTCTTTTTTGTCTCGGGTTGTTTTCAAGTGACCGAGACTTCACTTTCTGAATAGAATCCTAGCCGACGTAACATAACGATTCGGCATCTCAGAAAGTACATCATGGCAAGCGCAACTAAGATCACAGTAAAGAAATCTGCTGCAAAAGCGGATTCAGCATCCACAGCACCTAAAAAGAAAAAAACTGCGAAGGAGAAGGTCGATTTGCCTAAGATCGATTGGCGTAAATTCAGCCCTACACCGGTGATTGGTGTTGATGAAGTTGGACGTGGATGTCTGGCGGGGCCGGTCTATGCTGCTGCGGTGATTTTTGATTCAACAGAATTAAAGAATACCGTGACTGACTCAAAGCTTTTGTCCGAAGAGCGTCGTGAAGAACTCGCTGAGTTGATCAAAGAAAAACATCAAGTGGGTATTGGCTATGCAACGGTGGAAGAGATCGACGAGATCAACATTCTTCAAGCTTCGTTGTTAGCGATGAAACGCGCGATTGAAGCTTTGGGCGTGACTTCAGGCCATGTGCTTGTAGATGGAAATCAGAAGATTCCAAATCTTGTCGGTTTTGAACAAACCACAGTCATCAAAGGTGATTTGCGAGTGGCTCCTATTTCGGCGGCATCGATTGTTGCCAAGGTGACTCGGGATCGCTTGATGAAA
>JAGIAF010000505.1 GCA_017745015.1 Bdellovibrio sp.
GGCTGTTAGAGCTGTTCAAAAAAACGAAGATCGAAAGCTAGATATTGAAGAGAAAAAAGAACTTCTGAATCGTATTGAGCATACGACCCAACAACAAACAGAAGTGATTTTGTACCAGGCTTTGTCTTTGCCAATATTGGGTGAGAATAAAGAAAGAATTCATCGCGACGAGTCGGTCACGTTGACGATCACATTGAGCAAGGAGCAAATGGCCATCTTAAAGCAAGCTCAAGATTTAGTTGCCCATGCTGTTCCAGAACAAAATTGGGCTGAAGCTATTACTTATTTAGCTAAAAAAGAAATTCGTCGCAGAACTCAAATGCGAAAACCTATGGAAGTCACATCCGCAGCGGGTGTTAGAATTCAATCTGATGCGGATACAGATACTGGTACGGATGCAAATACAAATAAGAGTATAAAACCGACGAATACGGTAAGGGGACAACGTCAGAATAGCAATGAAGCGAAGACTCAAAATAGAATTCAAGATCAAGTTCGAACTCAATTCTCAGCTAAGCCCAGTCGAAAGCCGCTCCGAAATTCAGTTAAAAAGATTGTTCTGAATCACGGCAA
>JAGIAF010000050.1 GCA_017745015.1 Bdellovibrio sp.
GTGCGCAGACGGTGAGTAAAACCGGAAGTGGGTAAATACAAAATCACAACCCCAGGCAAGCTCGCCATTAAGCCCGCGGGGAGATTATCAAAGAACAATCCGAACAACAGAGGTATCCCTACACAAAGGGCCGCTAAAACAGGGATGTGCCACAGACGTTCCGTCTTTTTGATTTGGAAAAAGAGAAGAAATTCTTCGCGAAGTTGGTTACGAAAACGAGTCATGCACTATCTTACTCCCGCAAGATAGTGCCTAACAATTTGCAATGCGACAACGTTAACCAGGTTAAGCTTTTACCTTCAGAGCGAGTGTTGCAGCATAGCCGCCCGTTGAACTGTCGGTCGTGACCGTCAGCATTTCAGTTGAAGTGCCATCGCTGAAAATGCCGTCACTGCTATTGTCCATCATTCCCGAAGTGCCTTTGTAACCGTAAGAAGTTTTTGCCGCGACGGTTTTGTTGATGCTCATCGGAAACGCGAACTGTGTGATCTTTACGGGAGTCGCATCATCGAGATTTTTGTAGACCTCTGCATGAATGTGAATGGCGCGACCTGTGTACCATCCAGGATAGACCGTGGTAAAAGTCACCTCGCCGTTGGAATCTGTCTGCTGAATGCCGCGGAAGTAGGTTTCCGTGCGATCATGACTGCCGCCATTTGTTGAGCCGGTATAAGCGGAGTACTGACCTGTCGGTGTGCAGTGCCAGATATAAATATAATAATTCGACAACGTCGCACAGCTGTTACGCACATTTTGCAAGGACAGGTTCAGAGTCAATGGAACGCCGGCGATGGATTCAGCGATATCACGGCGAATGATCGGTGATCCTGTATAGACCATATCAAGTTTTGCAGAGCTTCCGTCGCCCGAAGAGTTGCTTCCGTCTGCGGGGTAGGGACCATTAGTTTCAGTGGCCATTTCCGCACAGCTTCCATCAGAGCTTGATCCTCCTGAATCGGAAGAGTCCGAGGAGTCGTCACTGCCTGAGCTTGCTGTTGTCGGAGAAAAACCGACGTTGTTGCAATTTGTGAGCATCACTGTGGCTCCAGCACCCAAGAGCGCGGCGAGCAATTGACGTCTTTGCATTCCGTTGAACTTTGGACCTTCTTGGCACATAGGAATTCCTCCATCCTGTGGACTTCAGAATAACTATGGACTGTTGAGGAACCATGGAGAGATCTTAAAATGAAACGCCCCGAGGATCACTCAGGGCGTTTTAAAGAGCTTAGGGTGTCGAATGTTAGTCTAGAACCTGAACTGAACTTCAAATCCATAGATAGGTGCGGCTTCCATGCCGTTCAGAGTTTTCGGTCGACGCATCACCCATTGCATAGAGGCATTTTGGATAACGTCAGATCCCATGGCATCGTTGATTTTATCAGCGATAGAACCCATCGGATTCATCAGCAAGATTAAAGCAGAACCCAAGGCCTTTGAACCGAAAACTTCGCCGTTGTTCTGGCGGATTTTCATTTCAGTGCGATAGAACACTTCACCGAAAATAGAACCAAACACTGGAGTGAAGAACAAGTCTTGAATAGAGGGTTGTTCTGCAAACGCCTCAACACCGAACTCCCAGAAGAAAGTCGACATCAATACTGAATAGCCAAATGACTGCATCATACCCATGCCTGTGTGACGAGCCACTTGATAGTAAGCCGCGCCAGAGTAGGGATGGCCGATGAAGTTGATAGCCCAGCTGTCACTGTCCATATGGGGACCAGCCGAAACATTCTCGCGCCAGTTTTTACCCAAGTTTTTCATTTTGGATTTATCCCACTTCGACACACTCTCGGGCATCATATAAAGAGCACCGGCTACACCGAGAGCCGCGATAGAAACGTTGCGAGTCGCTGTATAGATGTTCTTTTCTGTGGAAGTGATTTTAGAAGTGTCAATTTGACGACGCCATTCAACTTCATCCGTGTCATTCAAGATCATCACCGTAGCGATGGGCTTGTTCGCATCAGGCTTACAAAGATCAGCCACGTTGTTCAGTGACTTTAATTGCTTAGCTTTTTTCAATTCGGACTGGATCGCTAAGCAGCTTTCTTGATCGCGAGTATCCACTGTGATGAGGTCACCGCGAAGCATACGCGTTCTTTGTTCGCCTTGAACTTTTTGGCGCGAAAGACGGTCGATATCTTTTTGTGTGTGGAGTTTTCCAAAAGGATTTTTAACTAGCTCCTCAAGAGGATCTACGGGCGTGTTCCCAAACTGTTGGTACTGAACAGCTTGTTGATTCCAGTCGATCGGAGTTGTCGTTCCTTTAGTCGTCGTTCCAAAATTTACAGCCATCGCGGCCTGAAGTTGGAAGAGCGCAGTACCAAAAGCAATATATCGTAATAGAGGCTTCATAATCCGATCCTTCCGAGAGTCTTAATATCGGATTGCAGGATAGCAAGACTGGTACCTCAGGGGGCCAAAGAACTTTAAGGATTGCCAACTGATCTCTTAGACTGTGCTTAATGCGGGGATTTGGAGAGCTGAGGAGACCCACTTTAGGCTTTGATAAGAATCCGTCAACATGGTTTTAACTTGTTGGTCGATCCTCTCACCTGTTGAAGCTTTCCTTGAAGCGTTTTGTAAGTGATTCTTTTGATGATTCGATGGCTGCGGCGAGAACCAGATTGAAAAGGGCTTCGGCGTTGCTGTTGTAGAGTCGAGCGAGCTGTCGAATATTTTGAACGGGAGGCGCAGAAATTCCGCGCTCCCAGTTGGAAATAAATTGTCCGGTAGAATATTTGAGTGCCTTCGCAACATCGTCCTGGGTGAGGCCGCTTTGTATGCGCAGTTGAAGGAGTTCTTGTTTTAATTTACCTCGCGCCGTCATCATTTATTTTCCACGTGCTTGAAGTTTTTTGGCTTTGTATTTCTCAAAATCTCGGATCAGGCATTCATGACCTTCGCTATCAGTGATTCTAAGAACCATATCGCGAATTTGCAGATAGGCCTGCTTTTGATATTTCAAAATCAACTCGGAAAACTCGTTCAATAGATAGATGCGACGACTTTCTTCTGAAGCGATATCCACTGCGGGAGCAAGAATTTGCAGCACATTTTTCTCGGGTCGCTTTTGAATTTGAACGGCTTGGAGCTGTCTGGTGAAAACTACTTCGGCTCTCGTAATTAAAAACTTCCCAATGTGCGGAATCGAGGTCGAAGAGTCCTTGGTATAACGTTTGTGAATAAAGAAAAGCAAAGCGTCGAGCTGCTGGGCTGCTTTGTCTGGCGTCTCCACCAGAAAGTTATCGTCAGCCGGTGAGAGGGTCGTACGTATGGATGGCTTGTATTTTTTCCTCATAAACTCCTCGAATACTCAATATAAAATAGTTGACCTAATATGAATAAAAGGTCAATAAAATTATCCAGAAGTTCGAATTTGGATAAGGTTGTCCAGGATTCTATGAGGTAAACTAAGGAGTATTAGACAAGAGCAAGAGGCTGTGTAATCTATTGAGTGTGGGTGAATCAAAAAAAACTGACAGAGATCTTGAGAATATTGCGACTTTGGCACGTGAGACGTTCCAAAGTCTTCTAAAGTCTCGCGTTGAAGATAAAAAAGATATCGATCAACTTGCGAAGGTGTTGGGGAAAACTCCAAGTCTCGTGAAGAAGATGCTTTATAAAGGCGAAGGGGGTCTTGATGTTTGGATCAAGGCGCTTGCATATCTGTATGGCTTCAATGAAAAGAGTTTTCTATCGCTTCAAGACGACTTGCGGGTGAAGAAGCCGGTAGCCAAGTCGGATAAAGTTTGGTTTTCGATTAAGAGCGAAATGGGGGCTTCTGAAGAGGACGCACGCTATTTGGCAGAGATCGCCAAAGAATCTTATCGAATCAAAAAAGAACTTGAAGGCCTCAAGCACAAAGGCAAATAGTTGCGTCGATGTCCGGCTCCCGGACGGAGCTCGGACAGAATCACGCAATTTCTCGACTAATACTTACACATAATTTACACATAGTCTCTTGGGTGTTGCTTTGAAATCGAAGGCGCCTAAGGGAGGTATCAGTGCACAAAGTAAGAGTGCTTATCGCTTGTGATGTAGCAGAGTGGCTTCATGGGCGAAGAAACAATGTTCGCATGACGGTGGGTGAAGCGGCAAGGCGCTCACAGATTCCGGTCGAGTTCATTGTTCAATGGGAAGCAGGAATGCCTATCCCGGTACCTGAGCTCATTATCTTGATGAAGATCTACCAAGTTCCCGGCGTTGTCGTCAGTGCTTACCTGACGAGTCTTCAGAGAAAATTTCTAGGTGATGATTTTTAGAACAAAGCCCAAGCGTTCAACTTGGGCTTTGAAATTACAGAACAACATTCGTTGATAGAAAGCGAGACGTATCGGCATGAAGAACGTCTTGAATCACCTTGCGGCCGTTGGGATCTTGTTTCGCTGCAACCATACAGCGGATGCTAAACGCACGAAGGGCATCGTAAACACTCAAAGTTCCTTCCGCGGAATTTTTACGCCCCGTGAATGGGTACACATCAGGGCCGCGCTGGCACTGGCTGTTGATATTGATACGGCACACTTGATTGCTGAGGTGATCAATCATAGTCCCCATGTCCTGAGGATTTTCCCCAAAGAGACTGGCTTGATTTCCGTAAGGGGAATTGATGACGTAGTCTTCGACCTCACGTAAATCATCGAACTCGCGGATGGGAACCACGGGACCAAATTGTTCTTCAATGGCCACGCGAGAATCCAAAGTCACTTTGCTTAAAACAGCCGGGAAGAACAAATTGCCCTTCACTTTGCCACCGCGCTCTGGATTTTCCAGTACGGCACCTTTGGCGACGGCATCATCAATCAAGGCTTTTAAATATTTCGGTTTCTCGGGATCTGGCAGAGGAGTGATATTCACGCCAGGCTCCCAAGGCATTCCCGCAACGAGGCTGTCGATTTTCTTAACCAATAACTTCGTAAACTCTGCGGCGATCTTTTTATGGACGAAAATCATTTTCAAAGCGGTGCAACGTTGGCCATTAAAAGACAAGGCGCCACGAACGCATTCGCTGGCAGCGATTTCCAAATTAGCGTCGGCCAGAACTATCGCGGGATTTTTAGCTTCAAGACTTAAAACACTGCGCAGGCGAGAGGGCTGAGGATGGGCGATTTTAATTTGGTTGGCCACACGGCTGGTGCCGATGAACGCTAAGACGTCAATTTTTCCACTCTGAATAGCAGGGCCGATGATTTCACGACCTTTGCCGTTGACGATATTTACTACGCCCGGAGGGAAGGCTTCACAGAAGGCCTCTAAAAGAGGTTCCCACAAAAGCTGACCAAAGCGTGCGATTTTTACGACGACGGAGTTTCCCATGATCAATGCAGGAATCAAGGTCGTGAATGTTTCATTTAAAGGATAGTTGAATGGGCCCATACACAAAGTCACTCCCAGTGGCGTGCGACGGATTTGCGCCATCACGCCCCCAGAAAATTGAAAGCGGCTGGATTCACGGTCAAGATTTTTGACTTCGTTGATAGTGTCATCGATGTATTGAATGGTTCGATCGAATTCGTTTTGAGCATCTGCCCACGTTTTACCGATTTCCCACATAAGTAAGCGGCACACCAACTCGCGCTGCGTGATCATCTTGTCGCGGAAAGTTTGCACGGCACGAACGCGATCTTCCATGCGAGCCGTCGGCCAATCGCCAAGGCCTTTATTCCAAGATTTGGCAGCCGACTCGACAGCTTCCATTAAGACAACTAAGCTCACATGAGGAGTGGTTCCAATGATTTTTGCTTGGTCTTTGTCGCAAGTGGAATGAACGGGCTGACTTTCAAAACCGGAATCACGAAGGGTTCCGTTGATTAAAACACGACCGTTGATAAGGGGGATTTCAGGGAAGCTGGGAAGATTATAGCTCATGGCAACACTCCGTTAAAGAAGTAGCTTGTCACTAAGTTTTCTTGGCGACAAGCTCCCTCGGGAGTTTTGTGACGTATCATTTATGGGAACCCCCGGGAACCTTGGGCAATCTGGTTGACTTCAAAGTTGTGCGAATTACCATAAGATCCATGCTGTTTAGATCCTTGAAATTCTCGCACAAAGTGTTCCTGGCAATTTTCGGGACGGCGGCTCTTTCAGTCCTTGTTGTCTGCGTGACAATCTATCAACTGACGTTTCAATACCGTTGGGCCGACTTCCGCGATTCCTATATTGATCACATGCAGCTTTTGGGCATGGCCTTGATGCGAGTGGAGCAAGCCGAAGGGGATCAGGCCGTGGGTGCGGCGCGAGCGGTTCAAAAACTCATTGCTCAAAAAGTGAAAATCGATAGCGACCTTTTGCAGGAACTTTCTGATATTCACAGTGTCAGCCAGATCACGATCTATGATCGTGATGGAGATCCGATTGTTAGTTCAGGTGAGAAATCTCAGAACGTGTTCAAAGCTTGCGGTCAAGTCCGCGAACTTTTGACGGGCAAAGTCCAAATTAATGAATCACCACTTTCCAGAAATCAAGATGGCAGCATTTCTCGTGACACCACGGTGGCGAGTCTGGACAGAAAGTACATCATTGAAGTGAGTGTCCAGTTCGCCGCAGTCACTCATTTGTTGGGTGAAATGGCTCAGCATGATGAAGATAACGAATACATTGAGATGTTCGGTCCCGATGATCTGTCCTTGGGTCAATTGCACCGTGCAGGTCTTCCTCCTGAAACGACATTGCACCAAAGCAGTCAAAAAGCTGACGGAGCTTATAAGATCGGTAAGAAGATGGTGGTGGTTTCCTCGATTCCAGCCAGAACGCAGAACTTCTGCATTGCAAAAAATGAGGAGCCTGAGTATCGCCTGGTCACGTCGATTTCGACACAGACGTTTGATAAAGAAGTGCACCGCCTCATCATAGGAATTCTTTTAGTGGGGCTGCTGTTGTTGGCCGTGGCGTATCTTTTGGCGCGCACTCTTTCAGAAGTTTTGTTGCGCAAGATCGAATTGATTCGCACAACGGTAGGGGATATCTCTCGCGATCAAGATTATTCAAAGCGCATCGCCGTTCAAGATGATGCTAATGATGAGTTGGATGAACTGGCTCGTGGCTTTAATCAAATGTTCGCCGAGACAGAGGCCAATCAGAAGCGTTTGATGGATGCTGAACGCGATAAAGCGAAATCTCAGATCGCCGCGCAAGTTGCCCACGACATTCGCAGTCCGTTGATGAGTATGTCTATGGCGTTGAACCAGATTCAGACAGCGCAGATCGAAGCTTTGGCCATCGTCAAGAGTGCAGTTCAAAGAGTCGCTGGAATCGTTCAGAAACTTGCGGATTCTAGCAAACCAACCCAAGAAGAACCCGGTGTTGAATTACCAAAGCTGACATTACTGGAACCTATACTGCTCAGTGTGGTGAACGAACACCGCATGAAAGATCCTGCTCAGCAATCTTTGGAAGTTAAAGGGATCGGCATGCATCCCCAAGTGTGGTGTGTGTTGCAAGTGATCGAAGTACAGACGGCATTCTCGAATATGATCAACAATGCCTTCGAAGCCGGGGCTTCAAAGGTTGAGTTGTCTCTCGATATTCAAGGTAAGAAATCCGTGATCAAGATTTCTGACAACGGCAAGGGTATGAGTGCCGATATCACAGAGAAAATCTTTGAGCGCAGCTTCACTCATGGAAAGTCCACGGGCACAGGTTTGGGGCTTTTCCAGGCCAAAGCTGCCATCGAATGGGCGGGGGGAACTATTGAAGTCGCGTCGACTCCAGGGCAAGGCACGGTCTTTACGGTCACTTTGCCAAAAGAGAAGAAGCCCGTATGGATGCCAGAATCTATCGTCCTTGAAAAAGGGAGCTCGATCTTTTTCGTAGATGACGACGCCAATGTCTTAACGACATGGCGTAAAAAGATGGCCGCGGTCCAAGGTGTGACGGCACACTTCTTTGGAAGTATCGGAGAACTTGAAAAGCTGCAGAGTCTGAAACAATGGCCAGCCAATGCCATCTTGGTTATTGACCAGAACCTTCAAGAGACAAAAGAAGGCTTAGAAGTTCTTGCCGCTCTTTCTATTGGCAAAAGATCTTACCTTTGCACTTCCGAATTTGATGAAAAGATTATTCAAGACGAGATTCGTAAACTTGGAGCATGGCTACTTCCAAAACCATGTATCTGGAGTACCGAAATTAAAACAGGGGGCAACTGATGCGCATCTTAATCGTAGACGATGAAACACTAGTAAGAAAAACCTTACAGGCCCAGATCCCTGCACCTCACGTTGTCACTTTGGCTGATTCTTATGAAGAAGCTGTGGATGTTTTGGATCGTCAATTGGTGGACTTGGTTTTCACTGACTTGTCGTTAGACGACGGTCCTGAGCGTTTGGGTGTCAAGCTGATCAAAGACATTGCGAAGTCTTATCCAACAACAGTGGTCGTTGCGATGACCGGTCACGACGAAAATCATCTTTTAGAAGAATGTTTGAAATCGGGTGCTTCGGATTACTTGTTGAAACCTTTTGATGAAAAAGCTCTGGCACAAGTACTGCGTAAAGCTCCCGTCGTTCATCGTCTGCTGCGCAAAAATCAAAGTTTGAAAAGCCAGGCGGGCTCAAAGCTCGTGACCCATCGCAACCTCTATACGAAGTCTTCCGCATTTAAAGCGGTTCTTGAGATGGCGAAAAAGATTCGCGGCTCGGGTCACTCGATCTTGATTCGCGGAGAGAGTGGCTCTGGTAAAGAGATCATGGCGCAATATCTGTGGAGTCTTGAAAACGACAGCTCTCGTCCCTTCATCGCTGTGAACTGTGCGGCGATTCCAGCACAAATGGCGGAGTCCGAGTTGTTTGGTCATAAAAAGGGAGCTTTCACTGGGGCCGTGGACTCTCGCGCGGGTAAATTTGAAAGTGCTGATGGCGGGGACTTATTCTTGGATGAGCTCGCAACCTTGAATATGGATATTCAGACCAAGCTTTTGCGGGCTTTGAGTTCGGGAGATATTTATCCTGTGGGTTCTGATGTCGGTCGCAAGGTTAATTGCCGCACAATTGCTGCAACCAATGAAAACCTTGAAGAGCTGATCAAAGAAAAGAAATTCAGAGAAGACTTGTTCTTTAGAATCAAGAATTTCACGATTCAATTGCCAGCGCTTCGCGATCGTAAAGAAGATATCTTGGATTTGGCGAATGAGTTTATCAGCAGCAATCACTACCGTGAAAAGTCTTTGTCGAAATCGGCTGAGGCTTTGCTTTTAAGTTATTCTTGGCCCGGCAATATCCGTGAATTGAAGTCAGCTATTGATGTGGCCTGTGTGCTTTCTGACGGAAATGAAATTGAAGCCAGTGATCTGACTCCGCACCTCGTGCAGTCGGCGCCGGTTTACGATCAAGTTATTTCCACTCAATCTGTCGCGGAAATTGATGAAAGAGCTTTGGAAGGCAACTTCGGTCACGTGGTGGCCGAGTTCGAATTAAAACTGATCGACTTCGCTCTGTCTAAAAAAGGTTCGGAGTCAGCGGCAGCGAAGTACTTGGGGATTCCTCGCAGCACGCTCGGAGATTTACGCCGTCGTCTGCAAGGTTTAAAAAAGAAATAGATCGAAAGCGCAATTTCCACATCCGTAGCGGAGGTGGAAATTGCAGCTATAAAATCAAGCGGGCTGCAGGCCGCGTTCGAAGTGAGTTTCCAACACCACCACCGTCAAAGTTCTCTCGACGTTTTCAATCCCGCGAATCTGGTCGATCAATCTCGACAACTCCAATGTTGAACCCACGCGCAACTTCACCATCACGCAGTCTTCGCCAGCAACACCATGGCACTCTTCGATTTGCTTAAACTTTTTAAGATCCTTGGCCAATCCCGAAGAAGTTCCTTTGTTAATCGCAATCCGAACAAAGGCGCACAGACCCGCATTCACCGCAACTGGATCAATGATAATTGAATGACCTTGAATGATCTTTGCCGCTTCCATCTTCTTCACTCGCGCATGAACTGCGGGGGCTGAAAGATTCACCTTCTTGCCGATCTCCACAAACTGCATACGTGAGTCTTCTTTCAGTAGGCTTAATATTTTTCTGTCTGTTTCATCCAGTAGCATGGTCTCTCCCGACTCCGGCTGAATGCCATTCGTTTTTTATAGAAAGCAGGTTTTTACCTGTAAGAACTTAACATGATTCGGTAAAATGAGTCATATGCTTTATATGATTAAGCTTCATAAAGGTGAGTTGTGGCGTCCGGATTCTCTCAAAGAGGGAGTCGAAGATGTTTCTGTTCGTGTCACGAGCGGAGTTGGTTGGGTGACATTCAAATGTTCCGACGACCTGATCTATCGACCTGGTGAGGTTTTGAAGGTAGATAGCAAAGAGCCCCTCATCGAGGCGCTCTCTGAGGAGCTCAGTCTCGAAATTGAGTTTAAGAAGCGAGCCCGAAGCTTCTTTGGTAAGAAGTAACCTGCAGTTGCCCTGTTAGCCGTAATTGTCATTCATGCCTCGCTCTGGCCTCCTAGAGCGGGTAAATCGTTTTATACCTGGTCTTGAGCTTGCACTTCTTCAGCGATGAATAAGTTTATTTATCGCTGTCTCAGAATGAGACACAAAGCTTGAGGAGTGAAACATGGTATTTCGCAAAACGATTCTTGCAGCAACATTCGCAATGATGAGTCCATTTGCCGCGGAAGCATCTTCGGAAGTGAGCTGTGTTTTGCCAGAGAAAGAAGAAGTCCTTGAGTGCTTAAACTCCCAGCTCTTGCCAGAAGCTGCTGCCAAGGCGGATAAAACTTATCGCGAGTACTATCGTCGTTTAGCTCAGTCTTACACTCTAGAACTTAAGGACGAAGACTTGGGTCTTTTCAAAGCCAAGTACTTCCCGGAAGGCCAAATGCCTGCGATCGAAATCGTCGGGGAGCGTTTGGATGGCACAGGTAAAGACTTTAGCATTCGCAAAGATTCCATTTTCTCAGCCAGCAAAAAGCGTAAAGAGAAAATCCTTAAAGAGAACTTGAATGAGGCTTTGCAGTTCGTGGCTTATTTCCGCGTTGAAATCAGTGCCATGAATTTAAAAGACAGTGAAGGGTTGTTGGCTCTTGATGGTCAAACTCTTCATATTAATTTGCCGGAAGATCGCACTATTGCAGCGAAAAATATTTTAGAGCAGTGGAACTCTGGTGACGTGTTATTGACGGTATCCCAAGCCAATACTCCGCGCTCTATCATGAAGATTTTTGCTCACTTCGGATCTAAATCTGATAAAGCGGGCATGGCGGTCCTTGAGAATTGGAAGTTATTCAATCCGATTTCAGATTTCCGTGTGCAACTTACCGCAATCTATTTAAAAAATGCCGACAGTTTGATCGCCAAAATCCGCTCTTTGGGTGAAGGTCAGTTGAAAGCTTTGCTTGAAGATGTCGGCGCTAAAGAATCTGTCTTGAAGTCACACGATGGCAATTTAAGAGGATTTATGTTGGCGTCACTAAATTCTCCAGACACTTATGCGGGAGCCTTGGATTCGATCTTCAGTGAAAAGAAAAGCTCTGGCAGTGGTGATATCAATGTTATCAATCGCACCACAGGAGTGTGCTTAGTTAAAGTGACTAACAGCCATGTGATCAAAGTGGACTGGGACGAATCCGAATTCGGCGAGGGCGGTGAGACTGCTCAAGCTCAAGTTCAAATTAAAGACGGCGAAGTCAGTGTAACAGCTGCTTCTCACCAAGACGTTCACATGGTGAATGATAAAACTTGGGTTGGTGGCGTCTGTGTAGACACCAACGACAACGTTCAAGTAAATCTCGACGGTATTTTGCGACTGATCCAAAAGAAGATGTCTGAACGCTCTCTAGTGAAAATGACCGTGCAAAGAGCCATCTAGATTTCCCAAGAAACGTGTCATTTCGACAACGACAAAAAAGCGGGCCTAAAAAGGAGCAAGGGGAACCTGCTCTTTTTTCTTACTCTTGCGGGTCTTTAAAGACCTTAATCATAACCCGTCGGTTCTTGGCGCGATTTTCTAAATTAGGCGTTCCATCTGGATTTTCATTCGGAACGATAGGTTTAGTTTCTCCCAAGCCAATCATCGTCAGCTGTTTTTTATTAAATCCTTGCCCTTCGAAAAGCTGGGCAATACGAGCGGCACGAATTCCTGATAACTCCCAGTTACTTGAAATAATCGGGTGAGAGATGGGAGCACTGTCTGTGTGGCCCTCAATACGGATATTATAATTTTTAGCCTCTTTTTGGATTGTCGCAGCCAGCTTGTTGACGATATTCACGGCCTCTTCTTTCACGCGGTAGTCACCGCTTTCAAAGAAGAGAGTCCCTGTAAAAGTCATAGTGACGCCGTCAAAGCCTGATTCCACCTGAACTTGTTTTTCAAGACCATTGGATTTCAGTGTTTTCTTAAGGGCATCTTCTAGTGCTTTGTATGGTTCTTCGTAAGTGCCACCAAATCTTTCAGCAGCTGATTTTTTAGCTTGCTCAATTTTATTGGCATCCGGAGTCGACATTGCAACCATCATGGCAAAAAATCCCATAAGCAATGTCATTAAGTCGGCATAGCTCACCAACCAAGGGCCTTCGCCTTCTTCTTTCTTAATGACAGTAGGGGGCATCATTTCATGGTCATCATTGAGCTCGGGATAGAGCTCATGAGCCGGTTTTTTTTGCTCCTCCGTCGGTACTACAGTAAGATTTTTTTTACGCAAACCCATGATTAAGCTGCTTTCTTAGTCGTGCCACGTTCGCTTGGAAGAAGATAACTCTTAATGCTTTCTTCAACTACGATTGGATGCTTCTTGTCGCGGATCAATTTAAATCCGTCGATCACCATCATACGGATGATATTGTCCATGCGATTGACCTTCGCCAGGTTTTCACCCAACGGCAGGAAGATGAAGTTCGCAACCGCGATACCATACATAGTTGCAACAAGGGCGATGGCCATGGAAGGACCCATTTTTTGAGCCGCATCAGCGCCGCCCATGTTTTGCATCAACGAGATGATACCGATCACGGCGCCAAGAAGACCGAAAGCGGGTGGGAACTTCGCCAGAGCTTTGAAGATTTCAGCATCTTCTTCGTAGCGATGATTCATGTTGTGCGCGCGTTTTACCAAGATTTTATCCATTTGTTCTGGGTCAACGGCACCTTCCACAGACATCGAGATTACTTCCTTCAAGAAAGGAGTCTTGATCGTCGCAACTTTGTCACGAAGATAGCTATCGTTTTCGCGATAGCCCTTTGCCAAATCTACCATTTCCGTGATGGCGACGTTGATGTCATCGTTTTTACCAAGGGCTCTTTTGAAGAACACCTTGATCAAAGCCAACAGTTTTTTTGCTGAAAAGCTCAATAGACTTGCGGCAATCGTACCACCAATTACGATGACGAAGGCATGCGTGTCCAAGAAGACCTTTGCCTTGTCAGTGGAAGTCACCATCGCACCAATCAAAACAGTGAAGGCCATCATGAGGCCTAAAAGTGCTGATAAATTCATTGCCTAACTCCTTACTACTTAAAACACCAAAATAAAGATCCAACGAGCGACATGGACGTGATGTTTCCTGTGCCAATTGTTGTCATCGCCATGATGAACTCTCCGCGAGCGCCCAATTTGTCCGTCAGTTGCAAATCCGCGCCAACACGGGGAGAGATATAAAAACCAGCGGCATTTGAGGTCTTGCCATTTTCGTCTGGAAGATTATTCGATTGTCCAATGCCCATACCCATTCCATAGAAAAATCCGACATCCCTAAAAACGATTTCATTCGGGTCGAGTTTCTCTGCAGAAACATAAGGTGTGGGAATTGCATTTAAATACCACTGAAAGAAAAGTCCCGAAAAGGAGTTTGAGGTCGCCATCGGGCTCATGGAAAGAGAGCGAAGGTGCTCAAACCCCATCAATAATTTTGAGTGATATACGAAGTCCACCGTAATCAAAGTTGTCAGAGGTCCTTCGTCTTCTGAGATTTCGTTGGAAGTCGTCGTCGATCCCAAGCCAAGCCCCCCAGCAAGACGGAAGCCGGCTTGAGCTTGGGGATTGAAACCAATAAGAAGAAGTACACTCAATAGGAGGGATTTAAGCCGCATGGGATTCCCCAGTCTCGCCACGCTCTATATAGATACGGGCGATCGTGATGTTTTCCGCATGCAAAATTTTCGTCCATTTTGCTTTCAACAACTTGATCTTCTGATTTTGCAAGTTCAAGTCTATTTTAGAATTCAATTTCAGATCGTCTTCCAAGATCGTTTTCATGACTGGAGGACATTCTGCCAAGATCGCATTTTGCGCTGCGGGAAGAACTTTGATAAGTTGCAAAACCTCTTCCGCAGTTGCGATTTGAGTTAAACGACGGATGAAATCGGGTTTCCATTCATCGATAAAGGCAAAAGTGATGTAATTGTGCTTAAGACTTTTGCCGTCCATTGGAAGAGAAGGCGCTACTTTACGCAACGTCGTAATCTCATCAACAGGGGACAATGTCTGGATCGCATCGAGTGTTCTTGGGAATAAATTCACCAAACGAGTTTGTTCTTTCGATTGTTGTGACTCAACGATTACTTTCACACTCGTATCATGGTCCCAGATTTTCTTAACATTCACTTCTGAGTTCAGAAGCATGTTGCGAATCGTGTTGAGCTTTTCGAACTCGTCCATCTGAGTCAACAGATCTGACTGGGTTTCTTTCGGTAAATACATAAGAGCAAGGGCTCTTGTATCTTCCGGTTGGTGCTCAAGAAGATCCTTAACATCATGCACTTCCGCTTGGTTCAAGAAGTCGAACGGACGGCGCAGTGATTGAATACCCAAAGTTCTTACGCTGATAAGATCCCAATAGATAACATTGAGAATTTGCAGTTTCTCGAGGTCATCCATATTTGCGATATTGCGATAAGATTCCGCCAAGTGTTCTTCATAATTAGAAATCATGTCTTGTTCCAATGGAACGCGCAGAGCGGCCATGGCACCAGTTTCTTTCATGATTTTTTCGCGGGCACTGATCAGGCAGTCGACAAGAAGGGCTGTCTTGGTGAAGCCTTCTTCATTGGCATCAATCCATACCTTGATAAGTTCATTGGTCTTTGTGCCAATTTCCATACAGATGAAAGCGATCTTTTTTATTAAGGCATCAAGCTCTTCGCTTGGCAAGCGGCTGACAGGTCCAGGAAGTAAATC
>JAGIAF010000051.1 GCA_017745015.1 Bdellovibrio sp.
CAGCTCTGTCGCGCGAATGGATTTCGCTGAAGCGATTTGTGCCGCAAAAAGAATTGATGCTAGCAAAGCTGTTGTTACGAATGTTTTCATGGGGTCTCTCTTTCTACTACGGTTGTAGTAATTTAAGTTAAAAAAATGGCTTCTTTAGTGAAACCACTTGTCGAAAAATTTATTTAATGGCTCGAAGATCTCTTTTTCCAAATATTTATCCATAGGCCTTTGGTGGAGAATGTCGCTGTGATTGCCGCCGATAGTAGAGCGCGACACAGAGCCAGCAATTAAAGCTGTCATCAACACGCGAACCCACAGGCGGTTCCAGCCCAAGCGTTGAGGTCTTTCTTGGTTTTCCCCAAGAAGATTTAAAACACGTAGCTTTAGTAAAGAACGTTCTCTAGTAAATGCAGAATAAAGGGTGAATGTGCTAGGGGCAGAGCTTTCTTTTAACTTCAGCAAAGCCGAAGCCAAATATTCAGCAGAGGCTCCAGAGTTCACCGCGAATTGATCGGCCACCACTTCGCGCATACGATCAATCTTGCCAGCGAATAGATTGTAACCCGGAATAAACCAGAATAGATCCCCTAAGAATTGTACAAAAATCGTAAAGACCAAATCCAAGTACTTAATATGACCGATCTCGTGTGCGATCACTGCAGAGATCTCTGACTCAGTTAAACTTTTGTACGTCGTTTCAGGGATGCAGATGTAAGGATGAACCACTCCACCCGTAAACGGCGTCCCAGTGAAAGTAGGGGAGATGTAAATATCAACGTGACGACGATCTACTTTTAGAGAGCTAAGCATAGTCGCTTGTCGTAAATCATGACGGCGAATCTTTTCAAACTGAACAGCTTTGAAAAGGCGACGAACAATAAGACCTGCCGAGATTATCAAAGCAACAGACAAAATGATCAGGGGCAAAGATGTATTATAATGTTTTATCCAAAAATATAAAAAATCACCCACACTCGCAGGAAGAGAAGAGCCTGTGGCAGGATCTTTAACCCAAAAACGCAAATTCAATGTTGGACCAAAGTAGCTACTTAAGCCAATGCCTAATGAAAATAGTCTTGTGCCCTCGGGGATAAGGTAAGGATTCACTCCGTGGGCTAGAATTGAATTTGCAGGAACACCAGCAATGAAATCGAAAAGAACTTTTAAAAACGGAAGTAAGAAAATCGCAAGCTTCCATGGACCCGTTTTAATCCTAAATAACCACACGAAGAAAAATACAACAATGACTCCTGTCCAGAAGGAGATTGTCGCATTTGCAAAGAGGTTAAAAAAGCTCAACGAGTTCATGGCTATTTTCTTTTCAATCTTTCTTCTACGGCTTTTTTCAAAGACTGAAGTTCTTCTTTCGTCAGTTCATCTTCGCCTTCAAGTAAACTTAAGATCGGAGCCAAGCGCTCTGTGCGGAACAACGAGTTCTTAACTTTTTCAAAAATCTTATTCGCAGAAGATTCTTTTTTCTTTGCGGGGCTATACAAAAACAGACGACCATCTTTTTGACGAGTGACCAGATTTTTATTGTGGAGACGCACAAGCACCGTCATCACAGTGGTGTAGGCAAGATCATGCCCAGATTTCTTTAAGCCCTCTTGAATCGCGCCAACGGATTGTTCGCCCGCGCTATTCAATAAGCCCAGCACTTCAAGTTCTAATGGTCCAACTTCTAATAGCTTTGTCATGGGCTTAATCTACTACGACGGCTGTAGTAGATGTCAACTACCTTTGTAGTAGTTCAAAACTTTGCGCGATTGTGTCAAAAAAATCCATGTACTTATTAGATCGTCTGGCTTTTTAAGTGGCAATAAGTTTCAATGAATCATGAGCTTAGAGCAATTCTTCACAGACCTTATCAAAAAAGCTGAAGAGTCTGACATTGTCACCAACGCTGGCAAAGATGCGGAAGGATTTTATAAACCCACACGAACGATTTTATTCCGTCATTTGAATTTACTTAAAGACCTTCACCAAAAGCCGTTGGCGAAACCCATGTTGAAGAGTTCGTGGGCTTATGTGGTTGAGCATTTGCCTTCAGAGTGGCTTGTGCCTTCAAGCAAAGAAGATCGCGAAGAGCTTAAAAAGATTCTTTCGTAAGGAAATTTGCAGGATGCAGAAGCTGTATTCAGACTAGTGTGACCAGCAAGCCGGTCGGGCAGAGCCTAAAGCACTTGCGATGAATGTATCAAGACGGCATTGAGGGCTAGCGTAATCTAACAATGTCTTTCCGACTTTTGATGAATCATGACCGCCAATACGCGGTTCCGGATTTTCTTCTGGCAAAACATTCCACTGAAGCTTTGCAACCATAAGCCCCGCCACTGCCGCACGAGCACAGATCACAGGAGAAGACTGAGCAGAACAGAGTTGTTTCAACGAAGTCACTTGGTCGGATGGCAAGCTCAAGCTTTGTGCAGGAATCGAGGCTGCCAGCTGGTTAAAGCATCCATGAACCGCAAAATAATCAGCAGCGCCTTCTCCAGCCGCCCAAGTAATGCTGCCAGCGGGTGCTGGGAAGTACGGACCGTCACCCAGGTGATGACCGACTTCGTGGCAGACCATCAACGCAAAGCTGTCAGCCGTCGTAGCAGCATCACGAGCCAATCCGCCATAGATCACAACCAACTTAGCGTCATCAAAACGCATCGCTTGCGCGTTCACGGTGTCATTAAACCAACTGCCTTGGAAGCTGATGTCAGGATATTGTTTTTGGAAAAGGGAGATGAGGGAGTTGAACTGAACTTCAGAAATTTCAGCGTGCGCTTGAGTCACGAAAGCAGAAACTAGAATAATCACACTTAAAAGAAACTTCATTAGCCCATCCTCACAGAGAAGGCCTAATATAGAATTCTCTGTGAGTTAGGGAAACCGCCCTGGGTAAAATTGAAATCTTTCACCGTCAAAGATTTGGACGATTTAGGCTGCGGAAGGCTTAAAGAGCCGCAGAAATGACTACAGCCTTCGCCAGAATCAAAATCCACATCCAAATAAGGATCAACCAACCCAAGCCATACATGCGCATGCGGATCAATACTTTATTGGAAGTTAAGTGAACATAAGCATGGAGTGCACGAGCCGCAACATAGACCCACGCAAGAACTAGAAAAATGATGCTTTCCACAGGTAAAAGCATTCCCAGGATCACTGCTAAATAATAAAGAACCGGCGCTTCAAAGAGATTTGAAAAGTGACGGGACGCTTGAACCTCTTCGGGAATTGAGCTCCCTACGTTATAAGTTTTAAAGTAAGAAAGATGGACTTTTCCCTCTTGTACTGACTTTTTGCGAATCAAAAACATTCTTGTCAGAACAACGAAAGTTAAAATGAACATCGCACACAAAGGGAACACTAAACGAACACTCACAGCAGTCATACTTTATCTCCCGAAATAAAACTCTACGGCGCCTTTTGGCAGGTGTCAAAAGAGTGAGCAGCTCATTGCCTTAACAATTCGAAATAAGCCGGGCACGGACGTTGCTTTTAAGATTTCCGTTTTAAACCAGGTAACGAAAGGAAAACGTCGTGAGCCTAAAAATTTTCAAATCTTTGACGGTCGCAATGGTCACTTTAATGGCTGTAAATAGCTTTGCAGGTGGCTTCCTTAATAAAACTTCCGCTCGTACGCTATCTCAGCAACAAGCTAAAGACGTAGCTATCGTGCACGCTCGTGTTCTGGCTGCTAATACAGATATCGCGGCGACAATCCGCACAGGTGTGGCTCCAAGATATTCTGTATCTTACGTGTCGCATCTTCAATATGACGGTGATTCTTCAGGCTCTTTCCAAGTGTCTGTAGAGCGTAAAGAAGCATGGCAGTCTTGCCGCATGAACCTGACGATCCACGATCAAACAGGTGAGTTGTTGCAAAAATCTGGTTCTTGCCGCTAGTTCTAATTTCTGAAAGGACGTTTTCGTGCTGAAAAGCTTTTGCGCTGCTGCCTTATCGTTATCTACATTGATGCTCTCCATTCCGGGACACGCCATTGTTGGTGGGCAAAAGCTTGAGGTACTCGATGGCCTTCGCGAGAGCACCGTCCTCCTCTATATCTACTCGAAAGACAGCAATCGCATCTGCACGGGTACTTTGATCGCCAAGGATCTGGTTCTCACCGCTGGTCACTGCACCGCGGATGAATCCCTTCACGAAGAAATCGCTGTAGGATTTGGCGTCGATAGCGAAGACGCCTTTACTGAAAATGGCAAAATTAAGACTTACGGCACTGTGGTTCGCTCGGCTGTAGTCGATGAATACGATCGCAATCAATCTCAGGGATCTCACACGGTTCAGTACGATCTTGCGATTCTTCAATTCAAAGGTTCTTTGCCGAAAGAGGCGAAGGTTCGTGCTCTGCCTGAAGCAGGATATTCAATTCCCGAGAAGAGTGTTTTAATTCTTTCTGGTTATGGTTTGAATGATGAAATGCATCCCGATGAATCCGCGTTGCGAGCCGTTGGTTACTCTGCAGGATATCTTGCTGAGGCGGTGTATGATGAAGCTCAAAAGAAAGCTTATCAGTTTCCAAGTGCGATCATCGTAGAGCAACCTCATGGTGGTGTGTGTGAAGGTGACTCTGGTGGTCCACTTTTAGTTCAAGACGGTGATAAGCTCACTATGGTCGGTGTGGCTTCTTATGCTCTGAACCCTAATGCCACTGTTAAAGATGGCAGTCAGCGCTGCCGTGGCTCTGCCGCGTTTGTGGATGTTCGCAAAAACCTCGGGTGGATCCAAGCAGCGATTGCGGCTCTTAAAAACTAAGAGTTATCGGATTTGGGCCTGTTGTCTAAACTGTAAACAGTTATTTCACGTGATTTCCACCACTTGGGTCCCGAAGTAAATGGTCCCGGCATTGCAATTCCGCCCTCTATGGGAAAAAGCCTTCTATATTATATCTTTTTTATCGCGACTTTCTTGCTGCCGGGAGCAGGGGCTTGGGCCGATGAACCTGTTGAAACGGAAGTCGTCGAATCAACTTTGGATCCAGCCAAGGTCGCAGAAAAAGATCGCACCTATATTAAGCTTTCTGAAGATAGAATCTTTGAACTGGAGACTATTCCTGATCGCGAGGCGATGAAGGCCGCGTTGGGTTTAAATATTCCTGAAAAAATCCGTCAACAAGTCATCGCCCGTGGTGGAGCAATTGAAGAAGTCGACCCCTTGGCGGCCTATGAAAGTTTGCCTGAAGAACAACGTCAAAAATTTAAAGATATGCGTATTCATTTTTTGACGAATGCGGCTCGCATCTTGAACTCAACGAAGTTCGCCTTGGGTGTGGGCAGTCTTGTGGGGGATGGTTTAAGTTTCGTGAAAGTGAAAGTTAAATCTGCATTTGGAAAAAAGCCTGAAGAAGTAGAAAAAGTTAAAATGACTTTTAAAGAGCGCAGTCATCAAGCGGTGCTGTCGGCTTTAAAAGGGATCGACTATAAGCTTTGGTCTCAAGCGCCTCTTGTGATTGACTCTAATGAATTTGGATTGAGTGTTTCTGTCGGCATGGTCGCAGAAACTGGCGTGATGAGAAAAGGTGGTGGTGGTGCTGAAGAACTCGGTATGAACATCGCTTTTAATAAAACGCAAAAAGCTTTTGTGTTTGAGATTTTTCATAACTCCGAAAGATTTGATAATACCAAAGCAGCCGTGACCGTGGCAGGTATCGTAGGAAAGGCCGGGATGTCCATGGGCCGACGTCAAGGTTCTGAGACTTTGCATGGGAGTTCATTCTATCCTCCGGCAATTCCTGGATACAGCGTGGCCTCGCCAGAATATTTCTCAGCTGGACTTAGCAGCAGTATCGGTGTGCCGCCTCCGCCTTTGGCAGATTTGCTCACGTTCACAAATAAATTCGATCGCCAGGTTTTGATTCGAGTGACCGTATCGCCGGTCGTAAAGGGCTTTGTACGCGTTCAGGTCGGGGACGTGAAGGGCTCTGTAAAACTCGTGACCTCACGTTTTGCCGACATGTTTAAAGCCGTGGGAAATCTCGTGAAGCAAGGTCGCAAAGGCAAGTCTTGCCAAGCGGTTTTCGCTTAAAGGAATCCTCTCCTATGTCCACCGTGTCCTCGCCTCGAGTAGTGACCCTAATGATCCGATAGGACTCCTGAATAAACAGGAGTCTCGTCATATGGGCACATGGTTTCGCGGCATCCGCGGTAAACTTCTTTTCTCTGCAATTCTTCCAGTTGTCGGTTTTATGATTTTAGGTTTCATGGCTCACCGAGGTGAAGCCAACCTCGGCGGTCTGCTTTCGCAATCATACGAACAGATCATTCCAAACGTTCAATCTTTGAATGGAATGGAGGGAGGGCGCGCACGTATTGGTCAGTATCTTTGGGGAGCGATGGCGAACAAAGACTTTCCGAAGAAGCGTGATTCATACTTGAATAAAGCAAAGACGGCGATTGAAGACTATCGCGCGGCTTACACGGCTTATGAAAAAGCCAGCAATCTGCCTGGTGAAGAGAAAATCTATGCACCGGTGAAAGCCATCAACGAACGCTATCTAGAGCTTGTGAAGCACAATATGGACGTGATGGCGACGGGAACTCCGGAGCAAGTGGATGCTCTGAACGATGAAATGGGAGAAGGCGAGTATTTCAAGAACTCAACACTTATCAGAAAAGTCGTGAATGAGATTCTTGAGCTGTATAATAAAAACGTCCATGAAATGAATATTGAACAAGAAAAGTCTCGAGAGAGAGAAACTGTCACATTGATCACGATCGGTGTTGTCTGCAGCCTTTCCGTCTTTGTCATCTTGATGGTGATCGCGTATCGCTTGAGCAGCTTGGTTTCAGCGATCGTGACGAAATTGTCTGAAGCAGGACAGCAAGTGAATCAAGCCATCGGTCAGCTTTCAACGGCAGGCCAAGGTTTGTCTCAATCCTCTACGGAAGCAGCGGCTTCTCTTGAGGAAACTGTGGCCTCTCTTGAAGAGATGAGTTCCATGGTTAAGATGAGTTCTGATAATGCCAAACAAGCGGCAAGCCTTTCACAAACTTCGCGCAGTGCTGCGGAAGAAGGTGAAAAGGAAATCGCGAACCTTGTTGAATCTATGCACGATATTTCTTCTGCATCTAAAAAGATTGAAGAGATTATTTCTGTTATCGACGACATCGCCTTCCAAACAAACTTATTGGCACTTAATGCGGCTGTGGAAGCGGCTCGGGCTGGTGAGCAAGGCAAAGGTTTTGCGGTGGTTGCGGAAGCCGTTCGTGCCTTAGCACAACGTTCAGCTTCGGCAGCAAAAGACATTACTACCTTGATTAAAGAATCTGTAGAGAAGATCGAAAATGGTTCTGATATCGCGGATAAATCGGGTGCGGTTCTGAATAATATCGTAACGAGCGTGAAAAAGGTCTCTGACTTAAACGCAGAAATCGCCGCAGCCAGTGGCGAACAGTCCACAGGTATTTCGCAAATTAATAAAGCGATGAATCAGTTGGATCAAAGCTCGCAAAGCAATGCCGCTTCCTCAGAAGAGATCGCTTCCACAGCGGAAGAAATCTCTGCGCAATCCAATCAAATGCAACAACTGGTGATGGAGCTGAATTCTGTTGTTGTGGGTAAGGCAGCGTAGTTTTACTGCCACATTCTTGAGAGGGCCACGATCACGGGGCCCCACAAGGTGAGCAAGATATTTCCAATAGCATAGGGGAGCGTAAAGGCCGTCGCCAGGATCTTGCTCCCTGATGCATCTTGTAAGGCATTCAGTGATGGCATTGCTGTCTGTGCGCCCCCAAGAGACGCCAGAGTCATAGCGGCATTTTGTTTTAAAATAAATCGTCCCACGATAAATCCTAGAATCGGTCCCACCAGAGTACAAATCATACCGGCCAGCAGAATTTTTGCGACCATCAGGATGCCTCCGGTTTTAATGGCTTCGACGGCATTGGGGCCTGCTTTTAAACCAACGACAGCGATAAAGACTATCAAGCCAATATCAATTAAAATTCTTTGTGCGGATTCAGGAATCGCACCGACGTGTGGAAATCTTTTTTGTGCCCAACCGGCGATCAAGCCAACGACCAAGATTGAACCACTGGAGCCAAGTCCCAAGGGCACATCGCCAATGTGAAGGCTCAACAATCCAAACAGAGTTCCCAAGCACACACAAAAGGCCAAGAACGCTAAATCAGATTTTTGTGGATCAGGCTCGGCAAAACCGACGATCTTGGTGGCCCGATTGAGATTTTCCGTGGAGCCCATGAGATACAATATGTCACCATGATGAATTTCAAGCTTTGGCACCAAGGGCATTTCCACAGGGCCACGCATGATTTTCTTTAAGAACAAGCCACGTCCGTTTTTTGCAAGTTCGCCCAGAGTTTTGCCTTCTACTTCTTTGTTGGAAACGAAGATCTTTCTTTCTGAATAATCCACGGAAAGCATTTGATGGCTGTCAATCTCGGGACCGATTTTATCGATGCCTTGAATAAAGCCCGTGCGCCAGCCGCCAAATGTTATGATGTCACCTTCATTCAGAACAAATTCCGGAGAGATTGTTGTCAGTTTCCCATCGCGCTGAATCTTCTCAACATACAGCCGATCCGGATAATATTTGGTTTCAATTTCGCTGACGGTTTTACCGACAAACTCTGGATTTTTGACGACATAAGCTCGAAGTGTTTCTTTATTGGCGGTCTTAAAGAAACTCTCGGAGTCAGCAGAGCCATCTTTAAACATGGCTTTCTCAAGTTCCGCACTTTCTTTCTTGAGATCAATTTTGAAAATGGCGGGAAGAATGACCACCAACAGCAGAATCAATCCCACGTCACCGAAGATATAAGTCATGGCATCAGCGATGGGCACATTTGCCGACAAACGATCTTTTTCGGGCGTGGCGATATTTAATTCATGAATCGCACTGATTCCGGTACCGAGGGCTGCTGACTGCGTAAGACTTCCTGATAGTAAACCTGCCGACGTGCCTGTATCAAAGCGCAGAGCCCAGGCACAGGCAATGACTGCAAGCAAGCCACCCACGTTCACGGTCACCGCGATAATAATCTGCGGTAAGGCAGATTTCTTAAGACTTGAAAAGAACTGCGGCCCCACGGAATAGCCAATGGCAAAAAGAAAAAGATCAAAGAAAGCCCAACGCAGAATTTCGGGAATGTCGGGAACAAAGAAAACTCCCACACCTAAGCCCGCCAGCAAAGTGCCTACCACAGAGCCTAAAGAGAAATGGCCGATTTTAATTTTCCCGATTAAGTGGCCTACAAAGATTGAAAAAAAGATCGTGATTTCGGGGTGGTCATGAACCAATTTGTGAATGTCCATAGCTAAATTCTAGGGAGTTTGTTTGCGGGAAGCTAAGGTGGCGAGGTAGGGCTGTAAAGACGCATTTTACACTTTGCGCCATGCAGATTTGTCATGCAACTTCAGAAACGTTGTTATAACCCAGTTCCATGCTCATGGAATTGCCGCCACTCACAGAAAAATTGAATCGTCCTGAAATCATCCAGAAATCATGGGTGATCACTCTTTCCGGAAACCGCTTTAATATTTTAGAGCCAGATCCAGACGCGGTGAAAATCGAAGACATCGCTTGTGCATTAGCACGTCAGGCGCGCTTCAACGGTCATACAAGATTCTTTTATTCCGTAGGTCAGCACTCGTGCTTGGGAGCGGAAGTATCTCCGACAAAAGATATCGGATTGCAGATGCTTTTCCATGATGCGACTGAAGCCTACATCGGCGACTTGGTTTCTCCGGTAAAAGCGTTACTTCCTGATTTTGAAATTATCGAGTCACGCATTCACTGGGCGATCTCTAAAAAGTTCAATTTGGATTACCCAATGCCGAAAGTGATTAAGCAAATCGACCGCCGCTTGCTTGCAACAGAAGTGCGCGATTTGATCACAAAAGATTTGAAGTCGTGGGGGATTGCGGAAGATGAACCGTTTGATTTCCCAATCATTCCTTGGCCGCCTGAAGTGACTGAGGCGAGATTCTTGGAAATTGCCAGACAACTTTTGAAATAAAAAAAGCCGGGGAGAGTGATCTGTACCCCGTTTGTGGGACAGATCAGAGACCGGCTTTTTTATTTTTGAATTACTGAACTAGTTTTACGATGAACTCGACAGCTTCTAAGTGGCAGAACGCCGTTATGGAGCGAGCCATTGTGCCGCCATCTTTATCGAAGTGGGCCTGGCAACGCGCCGACATAGACTTCAAAAGATTCAAATCTGCTTTTTTAGCGGGAAGTGTTTTCAATTCATTGTAGCAAACTGTGGAAGCAAGTGCTGTTGTGTAGTTGTCCATAGAAGAACCGTAAGCACAAGCGTGCGCCAGTTTAGCAGCTTGGTAGCAGTTTTCTGATTTGGAGATCAACTCTTGGAATACGTCTGGGGTGTTGTAGATATCGTTGCCGTTTTTATCTACGCACTGGTCTGCCATTGCGAAAGAAGAGATTAAAAGAGAGCCCGCAATAAGAATCGTTTTAATAGTTTTCATAATCGTTCCTTTATTAGTTTTATAAGTCAGATACAGCGCCGTTATTTCACAACAGCGCATTATCTGTAAATTAGAACTAATAGAACGATTCTATCTAAAACTTAGAACGAAGGGCGGATGCGATGAGACGAGAATAGAGTGGTAAACCCGTATTCCGAGCCTCCCAGGATCACCATTTGCAAGGGACTCACTGTCAAAATTACAGAGCGATCGGGGACTGGTTGGTCGACACGTGACAACTTTAAGTTCATGTTCGCAAAGAGCTGAACTCCGCCAGTCATAAAATCCACTTGGTTCGCCGCAGGGAAAGTGAAGACCTTCTGGTCTTTATTCAGAACAAGCTGAGTGATCACATCAAACTTATAGTTCAAGAGAGTTCTCGACAGCATGTCTGCAACGAAGTGCCCTAGCAGGCGTGAGTTGCCATTCTCTTCCACGGCATAGAGGCTGGCAAAGATCTCTCCATCGGTATTGATCGGACTAAGCACTACACGCAGGCAGTGAGTCGCTTCAGCAATATTCAACCACTGGCGAGTGGCTGCTGAAATCTCGCAAGATTCTTGGCTCTTCAAATTGCTCAGGATCGGAGCGATACCTTGAACAAAGCCATAGCCGATTTTGTTTTTAAGAACGGCGGCTTGCGGAGTTGATTCTGCCATCAGATTCAAAGCAGCAGGATTCTCTGGAATTCCTGTCATCGTGGCATAGTCGCCGCTCTGATGAGGGATGCCCAAGATATGTCCCAACTCGTGGGCGATCACTGTGGTGAGGCGTGAATCATTCGTCCAAACTTTTTCTAGCCATGCAGGTTTATTCAAATCACCAGCAATATATAAAAAGCCGCGACCTTTCAATGTGACGGAATCATAGTCCGTACGAACGGTCAGAGCGACAACTTCAGTTCTGCGTGATTGCACATAAAGAGCTTCTTCTTTACTCAAGGCGCCCTCGCCAAGAATGAGCTTTAGGTCCACTTGAGAGTCACAAGCGATTTCTACAAACTTTGGAATCGAAAGAGGCAGATGATTCAGGCTTTCTTTTGTGTAGTTTTCATTTTCTTGAAATTCGCCGCGCCAGAAAGCTAAAGATTTTTCGAGTGCGACTTTTACAGCAGATGAAGAAGCAGAGAAAGATTTCGCATCAGCTTTGATGCAATATGTGACGACCGGAGAGTTCACAACGAACCAAGGATTGCGAGTGTCGCCAACTAAGTCCCCACCGGAAGAAATCCATGGTCCCGCAAAGGCCATCGTTGCAATCATTAAATTACTCAAAAGAGCGAGAAGAGAGATAGATTTAATCATGTTCTCAAGTCCTTTCGTCAAAGGCGCTGGGCCACCGATTTTCTTCGGAAGCCCGTGTTAGCGCTATTTCCAGGCTATTGCAAAAAGTATTGGCAAGTTTCGCGGTAATTATTTTGTGCTTGGAACAATTCTGAAACCATAAAATTTCCATTACGCTTATAAGTCGTCGAGATGTTCAATTGAATAGGTTGTTGGCCAGGTTTGGTTGCAATTCCCGTGTAGAGATATTGAAGTTCGGAGCAGTTATTCACGAAGTTCATGACTTCGTAAGCTACGTTGCTTTCTCCTGGAATCGCTGGCACGTGAGTCTCAATAACTTGGCCAATTGGGAAAATGCGGTTGGACAATACGACTGTGTCGCAACGGTTTTGCATGATCATTACAGAGCTCTCAGTGACTCTGCCGCTGTTGTTTTGGCAGGTGCCTTTCCAAGAGCCAGTGAAGTCCGTACAAGCTGCGTGGGCTTGAAGAGTGATAAGGGATGCGAAAGCGATGAAAGCTGCGAGGCGATTCATAAAAACTCCTTTTAAGGTGGGAGTGGTCGTAATTGGCCACTCAACTGAGATGCAATATAGAAAGGAATGGTGCTTAAAGATGCAATTTTATGGTGCAAATAATGAGGTATTATTGTACTAAAAGTGACCATGAATATCTTTGAAGCCACGGACTACAAAAAAGCTCTGAAGGAAAAACTGCATTTTCTCAACTCCACGCGCTCCAGCCGTAAGCTGACAGTGCGGGGGATGGCAGAGAAAGTGGGCATTCAACACACCTACATTTCCCGGGTCTTTAACAATGACGGTATTCACTTCAGCGAGGATCATCTTTTCGAGTTAGGCCATTTGTTAGAACTCAGTCGTGAAGAAATCGAATTCTTGATTCTGTTAAGAGCGTTTGAGTCTTCAACCTCTAAGCTGCGCAAAGATCATTTAAAAAAGAAAATCGAAACGATTCGTCAGGACTACAAAATCAGTGCAAAACAAACGGGTTCCCGCATGGATTCGATTAGCAGTGATATGCATCATCTGCTAGATCCTTTTTCCGTGGTTACGCTGGCGGCGTTCTCGGTGCCGGAGTTCGCGCAAAAGCCGAAGCTGCTTTGCAATGTCTTAGGATTTTCGCAAGTGAAGCTTAAGGAAGTTATCAATAAGCTCAAGCTTCAAGGCTACATTGATTTTGATGCGGAAAGTTTTACGGTCACAAATCTGCAAGTGCCGCATATCCATTACTCTGTGGACCATCCCCTGATGCGTGCCCATCAGCAATTGATGCGCACCTTGTGTTCAGCTCATCTTATGAAAATCGACGAGAGCGATAAGAGGTCCTTTATGGTGACTTTCGGCGCGGATGCAAAAGCGATTGCAGAGATACGCCGAAAGTTTTCAAGCTTTCTATCGGAGATTGAACCCTTGGTCATCAAAGCCAAGACGGAAAAAGTGTATCAGCTGAATTTTGACGTTTTTGAATGGTGTTAAAAAAGAAAAAGCCGAGGAGTTCATCACCCTCGGCTTTAATTTTTCTCATCAAGAGCCAATTAGTTTTGCGCTTGCTTAGGAACTTTTGATTCGTCCACTGTGATTTCGATTTCAACGCGGCGGTTTTTAGCGCGCGCTTCTTTCGTTTTCGCAGAGTCTACTGGATTCGCTGCACCCATACCCACTGAAGTGATTGTGTTTGCTGGAACACCACCAGAGATCAATTGAGCGCGAACTGATTCAGCGCGATCTTTTGAAAGTGGGTTGTTAACCATTGCCGCACCTGTATCATCAGTGTAACCACGAATAGTCAGTACGTTTTCTGGGTACTTCTTCATGATTTGCGCAAGTTCCGCGATGCTAGATTGCGCCGCTGGCTTCAAAGATGATTTACCTGTGTCGAACAAGATGTCACTTTTAAGTTTTGTGATCAAACCTTGCTCAGTTCTTTTTGTTTCAGCGATTTTCGCAAGCTCTTTAGCTTGTTTGTCCATGCGGTGACCGACGCCAGCACCTAGACCTGCGCCCAAGGCAGCACCGATCAAAGCACCTTCATTGCGGTGACCTGTTTGGTGACCGATAACAGCACCTGCCACAGCACCAATCGCTGCGCCGATACCTGCACCTTTAGTTGCATTTGGATTTTCTTGAGTTGTTGCACATGCACTTAGGATCAACGCGAACGCTGCTCCCGTCAGAATCATTCTTTTCATTTTAAGTAGCTCCTTCATTAGCTAGAGGCTCTATTATCGGGAAAAAGTCTGTCAAAGTGCAAGATTGGAATCAGCGCGTCTGGAGGTCGGTTGTGTTTTGTTTTAGACTGAGACGTCAAATGACTCGAAGGGGAGCTATTATATGAGAAAAGGTATGAGTGCAGTATTCGTAGTTCTAGCAATGTGGGCCGCAGCCGCTCAAGGGGAAGACCGTATGATCATCGTCAACGGAACAGCCGAAAAGGGAATGGATCCAAATCTGGTCACAATGAACGTTGAAGTGTGGAGCAAGGCAGCCACAGCGAAACAAGCCCAACAACTTGCCGCCAACCAATCCAAGCAAGTTAAAAAGGTTTTTGACGACTTCAAAATTAAAAAAGAGGACTACCAAACAGACAATTACTCTTTGAGTCCTGAGTACGTTTACGATCAAAAAACTCAACAAAACAAACTTGTCGGTTTCCGCGTGGTGCAATCAAGCATCGTCACTTTGCGCAAAGTGGATGAAGCTGGAACTTTCTTGGATGCATTGATCACAGAAAAGAAATCTACTGATTCAGGAGTTAATGTGAACAACATCTCTTGGGATTCAGACAAAAGATCTCAAGTGGAAGTTTCCGCATTGGGTGATGCTGTTCGCGCTTCAAAAGTGAAAGCCGAAGAGATTGCAAAAGCCGCAGGTGTAAAGCTTAAAGGCGTCTCACGTATCAGCCACGGAACGTCAGGTGTACAACCCCCGATGCCGGTGATGCGTAATTTCGGTCTTATGAAAGCAGCTGCGGACTCGGCTCCTACAGAGCTTAGCGGTGGCCAAATCAAAGTCCGTGTTGAAGTGACGGCTGAATACGAAATCAATTGAGTTTAAAAGGGAGCGAAAGCTCCCTTTTATTTACACCGGTGTAAAATAGGTGGCTCAGACTTAACGGGGCATCTTCAGAGATCATTGCTAACGTTTTCGTTATGAGGCAATGGTTCACTTTTTTGTTGATGGCTCTTTTCGCAGGCGGTTGCAGTCATCTTTTCTATTATCCCTCTGAAAACCTCTATATCGATCCAAAGAGTTTAAATCCTGCGCCTGAGGAAATTGTCTTTGAAAGCTCGGATCATAAT